>CAYPJC010000014.1:0-16276 GCA_964410855.1 uncultured Flavobacteriales bacterium
AATCTTATTTCCAACAGGAACTGCTTTAAGGTCTGAAATTCTGTTTCCAAGGACAGAATGTAGCGAAAGAGTTATTTCATTGGTGTTAACGCTTTCTTCAAACTCTATGGTTACGTTGCCACTCGTCGGATTTGGGTAGAGATTGATTTGCTGCCCAAAGTAGATCTCATTTATGCCAATGGTTCTTGCCGTATCTTGAGTCACTATTATTGATTGAGGAACTAATGGTGGAGCATCAACTGTAATTATTCCATTTCTGATATTCGTTGTTGTATTTTGTTCAGAAGCTGATACTCTCAATTGTTCTGTAAAAGATCCTGAAGAAGGGCTTATACTCATCCAAGTTTCGCTAGGAGTTGCAGTCCAAGCAATCAAGTTTGAACTAATGTTAAAGTCTGAAAAATCTCCAACATTGGGGCCTATAATTAATTTGGTTGGTGAAGCTTGGAGTAATGGAGTTGTTGCTCGTTGGATAATTGTTACAACCTTATCCGTAAAACCAACAGAGCTAACCGTTACTTCAGCGCTTCGATCATTCCCAAAAACATTTCTTGTTGCTACTAAAACTGTTATTGTTGTCGTATTCGAACCACTAGTTGGATTAACTAAAAGCCAGGAAGTATTTTCGCTAAGAGTCCAACTACTTACATTTGATAATACAGAAAATTTTGCAGTGCTGCCCTGTGGATTCTCAACATATACTGTGTCTCTTGAAACATCAAAGTTTGGTTGGCTGCCATCTATTTGTGTAACGGTAACAATCTGATCAGTCAAACCGCTAGCACTAAAAGTAATTGTAGCGCTTCTATTTGAACCACTCAAGTTATCTGAATTAGTAGTTGCTGTAACAATTCCATCATTTGTTCCACTAGAAGGATTTACCGAAAGCCAGGTGACTGGGTTAGATACAGTCCAGCTTTCATTAGAACTTATATCAATAAAATCATTACTTCCTGAAGTGAAATTCAAGTTCAAATTAGAGGGTGTTACAACTAAGCTTGAAGAGATCCCTTCTTGAATAACATACACCGTATCTCTTTTTGGAATAAATCCATTATCTGAAGTTACAATATAAGTAGTTCGGTCGTTTTTATTGGGATTTGCGCTATTCGCAGATACTAAAATGGTCACCTTTCCAGTCCCACTGCCTTGACTCAAATTAATCCAATTATCATTTGGTGTTGAATTCCAGCTGGTAGTCGAAGGAGCATCTACTTCAAATGTATTTTGACTGCCAACTGCATTTCCAATTACTATCGTGTCAGGGGAAGTTGTAAGTTGCTGTGTTTTTGCTTCTTGAATAACGATAACAGTATCAAACAACACATTGGTAATATCTTCAATGGAAATATAGCTTGATCGGATAGAAAAGTTTGGGTTACTAGAATTACTCACAACAGAGATGTTATTGCTACCTGTTCCACTTATTGGCGAAGGACTAATCCAATTATCAGCTGCAGATAAAACCCAATTTCCATTTGATGCCAAAGAGAAATTAGCAGTACTACTCATTAATTCTGCAAGAATGATTGTATCCGGAGTAGCTTCTAAAATAGGATTTGAACCCAATTGGCTTATAAGAACAGTGTCAAAAAGGGTTCCGCCTAAATCTTGAATAGCAACAAATGTATTTCTTGGATTTGGATCAGGATTCATGCTACTTGCTGTGACTTGAACTATTCCGGTATCTGAAGTTGGACTTGGATTCGTAATCGTCAACCAAGTAGCCCCTGAAAGCGTCTGCCAATCAACGTTAGAATTAATTGTAAAGCTACCATTGCTATTCATTGGCTGAGCAATCGCTATGTTTTTAGGATTAATAGATAAGGTTTGAGCAACTCCAAGTTGACTTACAAATATAGTATCAACCAATGCTCCATTTGCCCCCTCAAGTGCTATGAAAGAGCTCCTTGCTGATGTAATAGAATTGCTAGAATTTGCACTAATTGTTAGTGTAGTATTTGCAGACCCATTTAGAGGATTAACACTTAGCCAATTTCCTCCGCTAGAGGCAGTCCAAGATATATTTGAAGAAAGATTAGCTAAAGCATTGCTACCCTGCGGGCTATTTAGTGTCAATGTCGAAGGTGAAACTGAAAATATAACATTACTTCCTAGTTGAGAAACAAATACTGTATCGAATAAAGTTCCATTCACATCTTGAATTGCAACATAGGAATCTCTCGCTGTTGTGTTTGGGTTTGCGCTACTGGTTGAAATTTGTACTGTATTGGTATCTGCAGTTAAAGGTGGATTGGTAACTGTAAGCCAAGCCGCCGGTGTTGATGTCTGCCAAATTACATTTGAGTTTACGGTAAAAGAGCCATTGCTATTATTTGGAGCAAGTAAACTAATGTTAGCAGGATTAACAGTCAAAAATGGAGCTAATGGAACTACAGTGTCTTGAATGACGACTACAGTGTCATTAAGCACCCCTGCAGGGCCACTTAAGACAATAAAACCATTCCTTCTGGAACTAGAAATATTGTTAGTTGCAGTTATATCTGAACTGCCGTTATTGCTTCCGCTTGTTGTTAATATGCTTAACCAAGTACTTGAGGTACTCAGATTCCACGTAACATTTGATAAAATGCTTAATAGTTCAGGTCCAGCTGGAGTTGCGCTGAAGAAAATGGTGTCAGGTGTTCCTTCTAGTGTGTTCCCGTTTGATTCTTGAATAACAATAACTGTATCACTACTATTTGTGAGTGTAGAATTAATGTAAATTTCACCGATTCTATCAATGCTGAGTGGATTTGTTTGCGAGGCTTCTGCAGTTCCAATTTGATTGCCAGAGCCACTTACTGGGCTAACATTAAGCCAACCTGCATTGTCAGAGCTTGTCCAGCCGCCACTTGCTGTAATATTAAATGTTTCAGTGCTTCCGATCAAATTGCCAAGCAATATTGTGTCGGGATTGACTCTTACTGTGTCAATGCTTGACGTATAAGATATTTCCCATCCATTAAGTTGAAGTATTCCGTTGGAAGTAAATTCGACAAATAAACTTCCTCCAGAGGAGCTAATCGTTGAAATTGTTGGAGTGCCTGAAAAGCTTCCCAATGAAGGAGCAGTGTTAGATGTTCCATCATATACAGTCACAATATCTGCAGTGGATTGAGTTTCAAATCTATTGAAATCTAAGTCAATTGATAATGCATTTGTCGGTTGTATCAGCCAAGTACAAGAAGTATTTGGGGCATAATCGTTTCCGTCAATACTTCCGTCAGTGAATGTTTCACTTAGAGAGGTGTAAGTAGTCAATGCATTACATGCTGCTACTGGAATTGTTCTGTAATTGGCTCTCCATCCTGTAGCAGCAAAGTTTGAATCAGTTTTAAAAGTAATTAGCATGGTATTTCCAGTGGAAGTAACGTTTGGTAGTGAAGTTCCTGAGAAGCTTCCTAGAATAGGGTCACTTGTTGAGCTTCCGTCATAAACGGTTACCGTGTCACCAATTACTTGAGTAGAAAATCTAAAAAACCGTAAGTTGATAATCACGTTAGGATCTGAAGGCTGAATCAACCATTCGCAATCTGTATTGTTTGCATAATTTGAATTGGTTGCAGAACCATCTTTGATAATACCAGTTAAGGCCGTTAGTGTTTCGTTTGGTAAACAAAAAGATTTTGAAGATACATAAGAGGCGCCCCAACCTTTTCCCGTGAAACTGTCATCACTAATAAATTCAACGAAGATACTACCAACAGTAGATCTTAAAGCTCCTCCAAATGAGGATGTATACGTCCGAAGTAAAGTTCCTGAGGCACTGTTGCCAGCATAAACTTTAACTTCATCACCTGCACCTAACTGAATAGAGTCCATGGTAAATTCAATAATGGAAGCGTTAGGTGGTTGAATGAGCCAGCCGCAATTCAAATTTAAGTCGTAGTTGGCATTACCACTTCCATCTTCAAACGAACCGAAAGGTGCTGTTAAATTAGTCGTGCCTATGCAGCTTAAATTAGTAGTAATGTCGTAAAATGCCTTCCATCCACTTGAGTTTAGAGCAGCATCAGTAATGAATTCTAAAAATAAAGTTGAGCCTGTAGAGTTAAGTGTCGCAGGAAGAGTTGACCCAGTATAAAAGCCAAGTAAAGTAGCTAAATTATTAGAGCCATCAAACACCTTTAAAGTATCATCAGTGCTTAAGTCAAATTCAACAAAATTGAGAGAAACGGTATTGGCATTTGTCGGTTCAATTAACCATGTGCAATTTAAATTGTCAGCATAATTTGTTCCTTTACTCCCATCTTCAATGGTATCTCTAGCTCCTGTAAGAACTAAATCAAAACATTGATTAGTGGTAGAGTTGTAGCTTGCTTCCCAACCCTTTTTATCAATTGTCGCGTTTGTAGTAAATCGAACGAATAAACTTCCTCCACTAGATAATATGCTCGGAGGTAAAATAGTTCCAGAATAACTTCCTATTAATGGAGCAAGTGCATTTGAGCCATCATAGATCCGAACTTTATCTGTAGGACTTTCTAAATCAAATCGATTAAATTGGAGTGATATTTGACTTGCTCCTGCTGGGTTTATTAGCCATCCGCACTTCAAACCTGATGAATAAACTAAAGAGTCAACACTTCTATCATCAAAAGTTCCAGACATTGCTGTTAATGAAGTGGTACCGGTACAAGTAGGTTTTAGTGTAGTCGTGTAATTGGCTCTCCAGCCTCGTCCTGTTACAGTGCTGTCTGTTTTAAAAGTAATGAGCATGCTTCCCCCAGTTGAGATAACTGTAGTAGCACCTGGAGTTCCTGATAAGGTAGTTAATATTGGAGAGTTAGTGGTAGCTCCATCATAGACAGTAACGGTATCAATATTAGATTGGGTGTCAAAGTTGAATGCGCCCGCAAAAAAGTTTAAATTAATAATTTGATTAGAAGCGGCAGGTTGAATTAGCCAGCTGCAATCACTGTTGTTGCTGTAGTTTGTGTTAAAGGGAGATCCATCTGTGAAAAATGCAGTTGGAGTAGTTAGTATTGTTTGACTAGTACAAAAAGTGCTTGAACTAGTATATGATCCAGACCACCCTGCATCTGTTCCTGATCCATCAGTAATAAACTCCAAAAACATTTTACCACTATAGGCATTTGCTATCCCAGTTGGGGCAAAGGAACTGAAGACTCTAATTAATGGGGATGAAGCTGTGCCTCCATTTCTTACATTAACCCGGTCACCGAAACTGAATGCAGGAAAACTTGCAGAATTCATGGTGAATGTAATAACGGCTGGATTGTCTGGTGGGTCAATTAACCAGCTGCAATTTAAATTGTCATCATAGTTTAATGGGCCGCTTCCATCCACGATGATGCCTGCCGTATCGTTTAAAGTTGTGGTTCCATTACAGGTTGGGCTAGATGCGTAAGTAATTTCCCAACCAGAAGCTGTATCGCTGCTATTTGTTATAAATTCTATAAAGACATCCCCACTATTTATAGTTGTCCTTGCTGGTACGCTGCCTCCAGAAAAGCTAGCTACCAAAGTTCCCGCATTACTTGTGCCATCATATATGGCAACACTATCATTATTCAACTCTGTGCTAAATCGGTTGAAATCAATAACAATTCTAGTGGCTGATGGAGGTTGTATTAGCCAACTGCATCGTAAATTATTTTCATAAGATGAGGTATCACTGCCATCTTCAAATGTTCCAAATCGAGCAGTTAAAGTGTCAGTTCCACAAGTGATTAATGATGGAGCTGAAGTATAAGTAGCTACCCATCCAGTGTCACTGATGGTAGCATTTGTGTTAAACTCAATGTACATGCTATTTCCTGAAGAGGTAACTGCAGAAGGAATGCTTGTTCCACTAAAATTACCAAGAAGAGCTGCTGTTGCATCTATTCCATCGTAAATGCTTACACTGTCATTGTTGGCTTCTGTTCTAAAATAGCTAAAATTTAAAGTAACCACTCCACTTGTGGGTTGAATTAGCCAAGAGCAATTTTGATTGTTTGCATACTCTAAACTATCGCTGCTGCCATCGCTAAAGCTACCAGTTGGAGTCGTAAAGGTAGCATTAGCTGCGCAAGGGGGGCCAGGGGCAGGGCCAAACGAGAATGATAAAATATCATTTGATTCGCTAATGTTCCTTATTTCTAGATTGGTGCCATTTAGTAGATAGTTTTTCGAATTTGGAGTGGAACTACTATCAAAAGTTGTATTACTAGAGTTACCGGGAAATAAATCCCCATTATCGGATCTGTTTGTTTCATCATCTAAGTCATTGTTTCCGTCAGCTTCTTCTAAATCAACTCCTTTTAAGTTCTCGTCCGCATTTACACCGTTGCCCGATGCGTTAGTTTTATTGGTATTTATATGCCAAATAGCCAAGCCTTCTCCTTTTAAATCTGAATCAAGCCCTAATTTTTGCCGATTCTCTAAAAGGAAGTATTCATTTGCTAATAGAGTGTTGATTCTGTAGATTTCATCAATGTTTTCACTAGCAGCTTTTAATGAGTATTCGCCTGTGTTGCCAATGGTAAGAACTGTTGGTGTTACCCACCCTAATTCTTCTTTTGACCATGCTGACAAATTTCCAGGGCGATGTTCATTTCCCAAATAACCAGCACTACCCATTAATCCCCATTCACCAATTCATTCAGAATCTCCATTGGTGTCGTCTGTGTCATATAAATCAGGTAAACCTAAATTGTGTCCAAATTCATGGCAATAAACACCTATTCCTACTAAGTTTGAATTCACACCCGAAGTTCTTGTTTCCGGATTAATCATGTAATCATTGATTGTTACACCGTCATAAGTTACTTGACCACTCGTGCCCCCATTTAATACCCAACGGTGCGACCAAATGTATTGTGTTCTGGAACCTTGTTCAGCACCTGGTCCTGCATGAACAGCTAAAATCCCATCGACTCTTAAATTATTATTATTGTCATATAATGAAAAATCTACTCCATCATTTTCTGCGGCATCAACGGCTTCTCTAACTAAATCAGCGGCACGGCCATATGAACTGTCTGCTCCATAATAAATATAATTACTGTCTGCTCTATACCAACCATAAACATCAACAGAAATTGTTAATTGGCTGTCAGAAGAGGTTTCATAGAATGTTTTAAAGCTTCCATCTCCACTTCTGAAGTCTGCGCCGTATAATAGACTGTCGAAATCAGAGGTGTCGTAAGTGTTGGTTAAATCAGGGTAATCAATTAGCAATGCTAGTACTCTTATATTTCCTGAAGTAGGAAATGATTTATTGTTTAATTGTGAATTAATTTGATTTAGTATAGAAGACTTTAATGGATTTAAATCGGGCTTTATGGAAGTTAATACGTTACTTAAATATGTTTGCTCAACTAAGTTTCTCGCTAGTGGATTGTTGGCTTTGACTCCGTCAGGAACAAGCTCTCCATTTTGTTTTTTTGCATATTCATAAATTCCCAACGAATTCCTGACAACTGTGTAGCCATCAGTGGTTTCTGTCCAATTGTTGGTCATGTTGCCTTTTCCTACAATGGTAATTGTAGTGCTATCTGCTTGGGCTATTACTACAGGGTTAGGTGATGCAACACAATTGGAATGTCCTGGTATGGAAGGGTTATTTAATTGTGCTTTTAATGAAAAACTTAAGAGAAAGATGAAGAACAAGTGACTTAAAAATAAGTAGCGTTTTTTCATTGCTGATAGGATTGATTTTCAAAGATAACTGACGCATAAAGATACCAATAGCTTGGCAAATAAAATTATTCTTACCCCTTGATTTTCAAATATTTTTGAAGGAAATTAAGAACGCAAGGTGTTTTTTATTTCGCGTATTTCTTTTTGAAGATCCATCATGGTATTATTTAATTGATCTCTTGAAAGATTTGGTTCGGGCATTTCATCGCTAATGTAATTGACAAATTTCCAAATTTCTACGATCTCATTTACATTGATCTCATAGGGTTTGTATATGGGATTTGTTGAGCAAAGTAATAGGCTTTGATTCTTATCAAATTGCTGATAGACTACTTTGAAAACAATGCCCTCATTTTCGGTAACAACAATATATGGATAGCCATCTTTAATGGTTTTCCAATTTTGAATAAATTCTCCTGTAACCCATGATTTATCAGAAACAGGTGGCATTGAATCACCACTTATTTGAAATGTTCTAAATTTTTTATTTCGATCTAAAAAAGGGAGTTGAAATGTTGGGAGTACTTTAATGAAATCTGGATCACCGTAACCGGTGGTATATCCAGCCTTTGCTTTTACATGAACCAATTCAATGTTTTCTTCATTTTGTCGATCAACTGTAGTGGCTAAAATCCTTAGTTTTCCTCCGGTAATGTCAATATCAATGCCTTGCTCTAACTGGCTCAAGTATAACTCAGACAATCGATTTAAGTTTGTTTTTAGGAATTTGTCTAAGGATATTTTAAAATAATTAGAAAAGCGAAGTAATGTTTCTAGGTTGGGTTCGGAGTTCCCTAGTTCATAGCCGCTAAGTGAGCTGCGTTTTATCCCAATCTCTTCCGCTAGGTCAGCTTGAGATATTCTTTTTCTTTTTCTTAATAACTGAAGGTTCTTTGCAAAATCCATAATGACATTATTTACGTCAAATATATGATAAAAAAGTCGTCAATGCGTATTCTTTTTGCAGGAATTAGTTAAGCCGAATTATTTATGCCACAAAGGCAATCGCTAGTTTTATGTCGGTGTAGGAAACTTGTCGATTTAAATTTTGATAGATGGTCTTAAAGCTAACAGCTTCGCCTTTTGGTATTTTTTGGTATTCAATTTCTACTTTTTTTAGCAAAGCATTTTTTGGCTTATAGTGACTTAAATTGATGCTTGGGTTTTCTTGTTTTATTTTTAGAAAATGTCCGGCAATCGTTCCTTCTGTCATGCCTCGTTCTTCGGCAATTCTTTTTATTGAAATATTCTTTTTAAGATAATCGAAGGTAATATCATAAGTACTTTGTTTACTCTCCTTTGTTTTTAATTTATTTCTCTGCTTCTTGATTTCTTTTTCGTCAATTATTCCTCCACATTTGGTAATGAATTTATTTGCCAGACCTTTCAACTCATTAGTGTCTAGCTTGTTAATGGCTTCGTTAGATAATTCTTGAAATCTCTTGTCAGCCTTAAATGCTAGGCTATCTAATTGTAATGCTCTTTCGTTTAACCCTAATAATTTAAGGTTTTCTAATTCTTTCAATCTAGATAGAGCGACATATCCTTGACCTTTTTCGAATGTTTTTGAAAGATCTATCTCAGCTGCCTCTAATGTCATTCCTTGACTTTTGTGAACAGTTATCGCCCAGGCTAAGCGCAATGGAATTTGATTGAAGAGGGCTAACATTTTCCCTGTTTCGTCTTCAATTTTCCAATCTTCAGCTTCAGCACTCACAATTCGATCATCTAATAAGCGGACCAGAGGAATGTTTTCTTCATTAAAATCAATTACTTCTCCTAAGCTACCATTTACAACTCCTTTCTCAGGGATATTTCGGACAAACATAACTTTCGCTCCGAGTTTTAATTCCATTTTCTCAGAAGCAAGTACCGATTTTTTTAAGGTTTCAACCAATTTTTCATTACCCTTTGTTTCGGCAACATAGCTTTTTGATTTGGTAGTTAGTTTGTTTAATTCATTTAAGTTAATAGCATCTACATCAGCATTATGCGTAAAGAGTTTGGTTGGCTCAAGAACATTTTTTAGGGTATGTTGCTCAGCATCTTTTAAGTTTAAGAATTGCATTTCTGAAAGCCTACCTGCCCTTATTTCATTCAGTATTTTATTGAGGGTGTTATTGACTTGGCGATATTGTTCCGTTAAGTAACAAATAGTTGGGCTTGCGTTTAGCCAGGCTGGAGACATAAATGCAAATTTCTCTCGATTGCTTTCAGGGCCAATTGGAGGCAACTGGAAAAAGTCGCCACAGAAAATCACTTGAATTCCTCCAAAAGGCAATTGATTTAGTTTGAAATATTTCAGCACTTGGTCAACCATTGTTAGCTGATTTCGATGAAGCATTGAGACCTCGTCAATTAATAGCACCTTTACTTTTTCTAGTTTCTTAACGAGGTATTTTTTTGTTTTTAAGTTTTTTAATTGAGAAGAGCTGATGCTGTTTTTTACTCCAATTCCCGCCCAAGAATGAATGGTCATCCCATTGATATGAGTTGCAGCTATGCCAGTAGAAGCTGTAATGGCTGTTGGTATTTTTCGTTCTTTTAGATATTGAATATATTGATTCAGAACATACGTTTTCCCTGTTCCTGCAGAACCGGTAAGAAAAACGTTGCTTCCCGTTTTTAAGATTGCTAGAGCTTCTTCTTGAGTCATACCTTAGTTGTTAATCTACCCATTGCCCTCTTTTTGGTTTTAGAACATCTCTAAGTTCAATCATTTTTTCTTCATTGACAATTAAATATGCCGATACAAATTGGTCCTGTTCTTCAACTCCGCAGTCGTGTAATTCGTATTGTTTTTTTTCTGCAAACTCTTTCAGGTGAATTACATGGTGCTTAGCAGTATTTAATCCCGCTTCACCATAGAAATCCCATATCAATTTTATCTTTCTACTCAAGGTTTTTTTGCTTTATAAAGTAAAAAATGCTTTTGAAATGTCTTTTTTTCTAAAACCACCAACTGCATTTCTTCTATTGGTACTTGCTGATCGTAGTTTGTTTTCAGTAGCCAGAATGTGCCTGAATCTGCTTGCTTTAATGCGTTTAAATCACCCGCTTTATCCTTTAAGTAGAAATTAAGATACCTGCTATGTTCTGCATAGGTATTTAGTCTGATATTTTGATTTTCAATAAATTCACTAACTTCTTTCCATTGCCCCCTTTGATCATCCTTGTACTCTTTTCTCAAAAATAATATATTTATGAAAGTAAAAGCAATAATCACGGCATAGCTTATCTTTTTTGTATTTGGCTTCATTTTATTGACTCTATACCAAAAGAGTCCTGCCATTATGTAAATTGATGGAAGATAAATGAACGTATATCTCTTATGTAATAACGGAGTGCCAATGTGAGAGGCTATAAAAGGTATTGTAAAGCCCAATAAAATATTTCCATAGAGTATCCATAGAAGTATTTTATCATTCTTTAATACCCGAAATGCAAGAAATAGAGGGATGAGGAGTAATGCAAATTCCAAGGGGTTTTTGCCACTGTATAAGTAGAAGTAATTGAAAAAATCTCCTATTGATGGTTCACTCATCCAACTCGACCCAGTATTTTTGTTCAGCATATTAGGCATCCAAGGCAAAAATAAAAGCAATATAGCTGCACAGCCTGCGCTGAATTTCCAAAATGTTTTCCAATCAATTTGCTTTAATAAAAGAAGAATAAAGCCAATAATAGAAAGAGAAACAATTAAAATAGTTCCATAATAGTGAGTGTACACTAATAAAACACTTGCCAAAGTGTACTTGATAAGTGAGAGAGTTCTTTTGTTTTTCAGGAACAAGTAGAATTCGCCAATTATAATTATTGAGAACAAATAGATTAAGGTGTAAAACCTGCCTTCCATCGAATAAATGATGTGGAAATGATTGAATGATACAATAGCCATTATTAGTAGGCCAATCTCTTTATTTTGACTTATTTTCTTGCCGTAAAAATAACTGGTAATTAAGCCTAGCATCCCAAAAAATAGAGCCAAATAGCGCCCTGCATATTCTGCATCATTGAATAGAACAAGAACATAATGTAATAGAATGTCAAATAATGGAGGATGTGTGTCATTAGCACAAGTTTCTATTATTTGTGAAATACTATTGCTTGAAGCAGAAGCTAACATAGACCACAACTCATCTATCCATAGACCATTCGTTTCTAGACTAAACGTTCTTAAGAAGAAGCCGATCAAAAGGATGGCTATAAACAGAAATTGATGTACTTGCTTTTTCAAGAGACTTCAAATATCGGATTTCAAATTAACCACAAAAAAAAGAATCTTGATTTAGTTTAACAAGTTATTTAATGATTAAATTATTGCCATAAAGTTGACGTAAATATTGCCAAAATGAAAAACGAACAAGATAAAAGCATCATTCACATGGATTTAGACTCCTTTTTCGTTTCAGTTGAACGATTAAGAGAACCTAAGCTCAGAGATATTCCTTTGTTAATTGGAGGGAGTAGCAATCGGGGAGTAGTGGCCTCATGTAGCTACGAAGCTCGTAAATATGGTATTCATTCCGCTATGCCTATGAAAATAGCAAAAAGACTTTGTCCTCATGCAACTGTTATTGGTGGCGATTCCGAAGAATACAGCAAATATTCAAACATAGTTACAGCCGTAATTGCCGAGCAAGTCCCTTTGTATGAGAAGTCTTCCATCGATGAGTTTTATATTGATCTCAGTGGTATGGAGCGGTTTCATAGTTCCTATTTATTAGCAAAGAAGATTAAGATAGACATCAAAAGGGAAAGTGGCTTAGACATTTCTTTCGGACACTCTATTAATAAAACGGTTTCTAAAGTTGCAACAAATGAATCTAAGCCGAATGGATTTTGTAAAGTAGAGCAAGGTAGCGAACGTTTATTTTTGTCACCGCTTACCATTAACAAGATTCCTCAAGTTGGTGCCAAAACATTTCACACCTTACGAAGCATGGGTGTTGTTAAAGTGAAGACTTTACAGAAGATGCCTGTGGATTTAATCGAGAACGTGTTGGGGAAAAATGGTCGAAGTATTTGGCAAAAAGCTCAAGGAGTAGATCACAGTCCCGTAGTACCTTACTCAGAACAAAAGTCTATGTCGGCCGAGCGAACATTTGGTCAAGATACAGCTGATGTTCAACAATTAAGAAGAGTTTTAGTGGGTATGACTGAGCGCTTAGCATTTAAGTTACGCAAGCAAAAAAAGTTAACGGCTTGTATTACCGTTAAAATTCGTTACTCCGATTTCGATACACAGACTATGCAATGCCGCATGCCTTACTCTTCGGGTGACCATTTGTTGATTGAGAAAGTCAAGGAATTATTCGATAAGCTTTACCAACGTAGGATGTTAATTCGGTTGATTGGTGTTCGCTTTAGTCATTTGGTAGGAGGCGGATATCAAATCAATTTGTTTGATGATTCTGTAGAGATGATTAATCTTTATCAGGCTATGGATCGAATCAGACTGCGGTTTGGCGACAATAAAGTTTGCCGAGCAATAACCATGGATATGAGCCATCCATCGATGAACCCTTTTAACGGAGGAAAGAGTTAGCCATGTATTTAAATTGTCACAGTCAGTTCAGTTTTCGCTATGGAACTTTAAAAGTTTCCGACTTGTTACAATTGGGAAAAGACAATGGTCAACAGGCCTTAGCTTTAACCGATATCAATAATACTTCGGCTTGTTTAAATTTTGTGCGCCAAGCTTTAGATTATGGAATCAAACCCATCGTAGGAATTGATTTTAGGAATGGAGTGGAGCAACAATTTGTTGGTTTAGCCAAAAGCAATGAAGGTTTTCAAGAGCTGAATGAATACCTGTCTCACTTTTTGCACAGACAACTGGAAATTCCCGAAAGGGCTGATTTATTCAAGCATGCAGCTATCATTTATCCATTTAAAAAGTACAAGAATCAATTCATTCAGTTGAAGACTAATGAATACATTGGGGTAACTTTAGAAGAGTTGAAAATTCTTCCATTTTCTCCATGGAGAGAGCACCTAAATTGCTTTGTTCTACTTCAGGCGGTTACTTTCAAAAATAAACGAGAATATAACATACATAGACTGCTAAGAGCGATTGATAATAATACCTTATTGTCTAAGTTGCCGCAATCAGAGCAAGCTTCTGTTAATGAAAGAATGTCTTCCAATGAGTTTGTTGAGTCTGAACTCAAAAATTTCTCTTCCATTAGAAAAAATACCTTGGAGCTTCTTTCAAGTTGCTCCATTTCTTTTATATATAAAGGAAATCAAAAGAGTGGAGCGATTAATCATAATAAGCAAACTTTTAAAAGCACAAAAACGGAAGACCGGCATTTGATTCAAAGCCTCTGCGAGAAAGGGTTGAATTACAGGTATCCAGGCCAGAAGAAGCAGCGAGAAGTAATCCCTCGTTTAAAGAAGGAACTAAAAGCAATTTGCGACAATCAATTTGAATCCTATTTTTTGATCAATTGGGATATGCTTCGTTTTGCAAGAGAAAAAGGATTTCTTTACGTGGGAAGAGGTAGTGGAGCAAATAGTATTGTTGCATACTTGCTGCAAATTACTAATGTGGATCCAGTTCAATTGGATTTATACTTTGAACGATTCATTAATCCCTATCGAGAAAACCCTCCTGATTTTGATATTGACTTTTCGTGGAAGGATAGGGATGAAGTGACGACCTATTTGTTTGAAAAATATGGAGTAAAAAATCAAATAGGGTTGGTAGCTACTTATAATACATTTAGTTACCGTTCATTGGTGAGAGAGTTGGGTAAAGTATTTGGTTTACCAAATAGAGAAATAGAACTGCTTGCTCAAGAAAAGAAACAAGAGAATAGGCCAGATGATTACACCCAGCTTATTTACAAATATGCTGGGTATATGGATGGGATACCAAATTATTTGAGCGTTCATGCCGGAGGGATTATTATTTCTGAGAAGCCTGTCCATTATTACTCAGCTACTTCTATGCCGCCAAAGGGTTATCCTTTGCTCCAATTTGATATGGTACATGCCGAAGATGCAGGACTTTATAAATTCGATGTGTTGAGTCAACGGGGTTTAGGTAAAATAAAAGATGCCTTGGAATTGGTTCAGAAAAGGGGAAAGGAGCCTGATTTGGATATTCATCAAACCGAACGCTTTTTTGAAGATGAAAAAATTAAAGAGTTGTTGCGCAATGGAAACACAATGGGCTGTTTTTATGTTGAATCTCCGGCTATGCGCATGCTTCTTAAGAAACTAAAAGCCGATAGTTACTTGGGGCTTGTTGCTGCAAGTTCTATTATTCGACCCGGGGTGGCTAAGTCAGGAATGATGCGGGAATATATTTTACGTTCTCAGAGTGGAGGGGATGAATGGCGAAAGACGACACCAAAAGTAATGCAGGAATTAATGGAAGAGACTTTTGGGGTAATGGTTTATCAGGAAGATGTGATTAAAGTGGCCCATTATTTTGCAGGCTTAGATCTTGGGGAGGCTGATATGCTCAGGCGAGGCATGTCTGGAAAATTTCGTTCGAGAGTGGAATTTGAAAAGGTGCGCCAAAAGTTTTTTAGCAATTGTTTAGATAAGGGCTATTCAGCAAAGTTAACTGCTGAGGTTTGGCGGCAAACAGAAAGTTTTGCCGGTTATGCTTTCTCAAAAGGGCATTCTGCTTCTTATGCCGTTGAAAGTTATCAAAGTTTGTATTTGAAGGCTCGTTATCCAATGGAATTTATTTTGGGGGTGCTTAACAATGGTGGGGGATTTTATAATACTGAAATGTACTTGCATGAGGCAAGAATAATGGGGGCAAAAGTTGAAGCTCCTTGTGTAAATCGGGGTGATTTATTATCAGTTTTGGAGGGAGATCGAAGAATTTTTATTGGGTTTTATTTGGTTCGAGAGTTATTGGAAAAAGTTGTGCTTGTTGTATTAAGAGAGAGGAAGGAAAATGGGAGGTATAAAAGCTTGGTTGATTTTATAAATAGATGCCCCGTTTCGGTAGAACAATTAAGTATTTTGATACGGGTCGGCTCATTTCGCTTTACAAAAAAAAGCAAGCAATAATTATTGTGGGAGATGCATCGTTTGTTAGGAAAGTCTAAGAAGGCAAGGCCTTCTGTTAGTTTGTTTGAGTATAAATCGGAGAACATGAGTTTACCACCCCTAGATTATGAGCAACACGAGGAAGCACACAGCCAAATTGAGTTTTTGGGTTTCCCACTTTGTTCTCCCTTTGATTTATTAGAAGAAGAGGCTCTTGGCTCGGAAGGAGCAGGTGAGATTATGGATTGTTTGGGCAAACAGTTTTCAATTGTTGGTTATTTGGTGACAGTTAAGAATACGAGAACCACTAAGGGTAATTTAATGCAGTTTGGAACTTTTGTTGACCAAAAAGGCGATTGGATTGATACGGTACACTTTCCTTCAACAGTGAGTCAGTACCCTTTTAGGGGAAAGGGTTGCTATTTGATAGTTGGGAAAGTGGTAGAAGAGTTTGGGTATGCAACGATTGAGGTTAGCTTGATGAAGCGTTTAGACTACTTAGAAAGGGGGTACTTAGTTAAAGAGAGTGCTTTATAAAATGGATTCGCTTCAAATAATTACTATATTTGGGGCTTCGGATTTAAAAAAAATATTATGAAAATGAAAAAAA
>CAYPJC010000015.1:0-12969 GCA_964410855.1 uncultured Flavobacteriales bacterium
ATTAAAATCTACGTCATCAAATTCTGGTTCACAAGCCACCAATCCTAAGGCAATTGGCAATATATATAAGATTCTATTTGTCTTCATAATTTGTCTTCTTAAAATTTATAATTTAAACCAATTCCTGGAATTACAACTGCTCCTTTATACTTTCCGCCAAAACCCGCTGGCTTATATTCAGACTCTCTTTCTAAACCTGCAATGTATAAGAAGGAAGCATCTACTCCAAGCTTGTCAGTTATGTTGTAAGAAAGTCCTGCTGTAAAACCTAAGTTATCAGAATTAGGGGTTTCAGGATTGAAATATTCATCAGTTACTGGAGATTGATCGTAGTAGAAACCTGCTCTAAGAGCAAATCCTTCTTTAACCATATACTGTGCTCCAACTCTAATAATGATTGCATCTTCGTAGTTTCTTGGATTTTTAGAGTCTTCCAATGAAGCCGTATTCGTTTCAAAATCAAAATCTAAAGACTTATAAGCGCTCCATTCAACAAAACTACCTTCAACAGAAAGTAATAATTTATCGTTTAATTGATATGCAAAACCTAAGGTAGTTGTTGCAGGAAGAGGAAGTGTTGCAGAAAACTTGCCATCTGGGAAAGCGGAAGCTAATGCTGGATCAACAGTAAAGTCGATGTCTCCATCTGTAAGTTCAATATCTACTTGCGAACGGTATGTCAGCCCAATAGATAACTTTTCGGTCGCTTGAAAATATATTCCGGTATTAAAACCTATACCAGTTTCATCTCCTTTTAAATTAGAAGTGTTATTGTTTCCAATAGGCAATGGAACTGCTCTGTTTATTTCAAATGAACCAATAACATAAGTTAAGCCTGCACCAAAACTAATTTTATCACTGATGTTATAAGATAAAGTAGGTTGAATATAAATTGCACTTAGGCTAATATCTTGAATTAAGTTTTTTCCTGACCAATCTTCTCCCCAGTCAACTGAATTTCCAAAAGGAGTATAAACACCTAAACCGGCAGAAAATTTATCGTTTATCTTATAAGTACCATAAAAATAAAATGGTGTACCTACAGGATTATCTGTTGATTCTGATATTCCAGTTTCTTGATTTTGGTATGTGACAGAGCCAAAAATGACAGATGCACCACCTTCAAAACTAAACTTATTAGAGTCTAAACCCATCATTGCAGGGTTGAAATAAGTGCTAGATGCGCCTAGATAAAAACTCGTTCCAAGATGTCCCATTCCTGTTTGCTTGTTGCCTTGAAGGTTTACTTGATACCCCCCTGCAATTGATAACATAGGAATAAGGCTGAGTAATGGTAGCAATAATCTTTTCATTGAACGTTTTATTAAAGTGAAAAAGGAAATAAAGGTATAAAAAATATCTGTTTAAAAAACCATCTTAAGAGTCATCTGTTATTTAGACTAATTCTAATTAATTTTACTTGTTGAAAATACCTCCTTTGAATGACAAAAGTAGTAGAAGAAAAAGAAGCAGTAACCATCGTATTTGCAGGAGATTCTGGCGATGGAATTCAATTAACTGGGACCCAATTTACCAATACTAATGCACTCTATGGTAATGATATCAGTACATTTCCTAATTATCCGGCAGAGATTAGAGCTCCTCAGGGGACATTAGCCGGCGTTTCTGGCTTTCAGTTGCATTTTGGGAGCATTGAGATATCAACTCCGGGAGATGAATGTGATGTTTTGGTAGCGATGAATGCTGCTGCATTTAAGGTGAACCTCTCGCGATTAAAGAAAAACGGAACAGTCATTATTAATACTGATGGATTTAATATTCGTAATCTAAAGCTAGCTGATTATGAAAACAGTCCACTAGAAGACGTGACTCTTAACGATTTTAGAACAATTGAAATAGACGTCACCAAGATGACACGAACCACTTTAGAAGGTAGTCCTTTAGGTAAAAAGGAGGTGGACAGGTCAAGAAATATGTTTGTTCTAGGGTTTCTTTATTACATGTATAATCGCTCTTTAAAAGGAACGGAAGAGTTTTTAAAACAGAAATTTTCTAGTAAGCCCGATCTTATTGAGGCTAATATTAAAGTCCTAAAAGCAGGATATAACTTTGGAGATACAAGTGAAACATTTACTTCAAGGTATAATGTAAAAGCGGCAAAGTTACCTCAAGGAGAGTATCGAAGCATTATGGGTAATCAGGCTACTGCTCTTGGATTGATTGCTGCTTCTAAAAAATCAGGTTTAGATTTATTTTACGGTTCTTATCCTATAACACCAGCATCTGATATTTTACATGAATTGGCTAAGCACAAAAATTTTGGCGTGCGAACTTTTCAAGCGGAAGATGAGATAGCTGCCATTTGTTCTGTTATTGGTTCATCTTTCGGCGGAAAATTAGGAGTTACAGCTTCTTCTGGTCCTGGCATAGCATTAAAAGGGGAAGCGATGGGCTTAGGAGTTATTCTAGAATTGCCAATGGTTATTATCAATGTGCAACGCGGAGGCCCTTCAACTGGTTTGCCTACCAAAACAGAACAGGCTGATTTATTGCAAGCCTTTTATGGTAGAAATGGAGAAGCTCCAATGCCAATTATCTCAGCTTCTTCTCCATCAGATTGTTTTTCAGCTATTTTTGAAGCATGTAGAATCGCGATAGAGCATATGACACCCGTTTTCTTTTTGTCAGATGGATATATTGCTAATGGTTCAGAGCCATGGAATTACCCTAGCTCTGATGGTCTAAAGGAGATTGTGCCAAAGATGGTTGACAAGAATCAAACTGAACCTTATTTGCCATACAAGCGAGATGAAAAGTTAGTGAGAGACTGGGCGCTTCCTGGAACTCCAGGATTTGAGCATCGAATAGGAGGGCTAGAAAAAGAAGTAGATACTGGAAATATTTCTTATGATCCTGAAAATCATCAAAAGATGGTAGATATTAGGGCAGAATAAATTAAAAAAATTGCTGATACGATTCCGCTGCAAATCATTAATAATGGTTCAGAAAGTGGAGACGTATTAGTTCTGTCTTGGGGGTCTACTTACGGAGTTGTAAAAACTGCAGTAAAACATTGCCTTGAAATGGGACTTGAAGTTGGACAGGCCCATCTGAGGCATTTAAATCCTTTCCCAAAAAATTTAGGCGAGATTCTAAAAAAATACGAACGTGTTATTATTCCTGAAATGAATAGCGGTCAGCTAATTAAGATAATCCGTGATCAATTTCTAATTGATGCCCATGGAGTTAATAAGGTAAAAGGCATTCCTTTTTCTACCCAAGAAATCGTAGATGCCATCACACAAAATATTCCCGTAAAATGAGTGAGATAGCAGAAGATATTATTTTAAGCCCCAAAGATTTTGCTACAAATCAAGATGTTAGATGGTGTCCGGGTTGTGGAGATTATTCTGTTTTGAAACAAGTGCAGTCAATAATGCCTGAATTGGGCAAGAAAAAAGAAGATATAGTTTTTATTTCAGGAATTGGTTGTTCTTCTAGATTTCCATATTACATGAATACCTATGGTATGCATAGTATTCATGGTAGAGCAACTGCAATTGCAAGTGGTTTAAAAATAAGTAGGCCTGAGCTAAGTGTATGGGTAGTTACTGGAGACGGAGATGCTCTATCGATAGGAGGAAATCACTTGATTCATATGATTCGAAGAAATTTTGACCTTAATGTTTTGCTCTTCAATAATGAAATATATGGACTAACTAAAGGTCAATATTCACCAACATCTCCTGAAGGAAAGATTACAAAATCAACACCTATTGGATCCATAGATCATCCATTTAATCCATTGAAATTATGTTTAGGTGCTGATTCAACATTTATTGCTCGAACGATGGATAGAGATCCCAAACATCAACGAGAAATATTATTAAGAGGGAGTCAGCATATTGGAACCTCTATGATAGAAATATATCAAAACTGTAATGTTTTTAATGATGGAGCTTTTGAAGTCTTCACAGACAAAAGCAGCAAGAAGCAAGAAACACTGTTTTTGGAACAAGCTAAGCCACTAATATTTGGTGCTGAAAATGAGAAAGGTATTGCTCTCGAAGGTTCGACACCCAAAGTTGTCCAACTAAGCGAGGTTGATCCATCCAGTTTGTGGATTCATGATGAGCTAGATAAATTCAAAGCTCAATTGTTGACTTCATTCTTCGATAATCCATCTGTTGAAGGTCACTTGCCTCGTCCATTTGGGGTCTTTTACCAAGAAGATCGACATCGTTATGAAGAGGCCATGGAAGAGCAAATTAAATTTGCGACAGAAAAAAAAGGCGAAGGAAATTTAGATGATTTACTTAGGGGAGAAAATATTTGGAAAGTAGACTAGCAATATTGTTCTAAGTCTGAAGCGATTTTGCGATCATTAGCTAATCGGGGTAATTTGTTTTGTCCTCCCAATTTGCCTTTTTCTTTCATGTGCTTGTTAAATCCACCTTTACTAACGGCCCTTATTTTTAGCGTTTGGAGCATTTTCCCATCTATCAAATCTTTGTAATAGGAATTTAATTCTATCATTTTTTGATTTAACTCGAATGCGAATGAATCGAGATTATTAGGTTTCATTTTAAACTCCACAAACCATTCATGATAGGGTAATTCTCCTTTTTTAGGTTCTAATAGTGGCGCTAAGTGGAACTCAACTATTTGGGTATTGGTTAAAGACGAAATGTCACTTATTGCTTTTTCAACTTCTTCTGCAATAACATGCTCTCCAAAAGCTGAGGTGAAATGTTTTATTCTACCACTAACAATAATTCGATAAGGTTTGAGGCTGACAAATTTTACTGTGTCTCCTATATTATATCCCCAAAGCCCAGCATTAGTAGAAAGAATTAAAACATAATTTTTATTTAATTCTACTTCAGCTATATTCAATCTGCTTGGATTTTCATCAAAAAACTCTTCCGCTGGAATAAATTCGTAAAAGATTCCAGAATTTAGCAGCAGCAATAGTCCTTCTTCTTTTTGAGAATCTTGAAAAGCAATGAATCCTTCAGAAGCCGGATAGAGCTCAATTGTGTCAATTTTTTTTCCAATAAGCTTTTCCATATTGTTTCGATATGGCTCATAGTTTACTCCCCCGTAAACAAATAAAGAAAAATCTGGAAAAAGCTCATTCACAGTCTTTTTATCGCCAAGCTCAATAAGTTTTTCAAAGTACATCTGTATCCAAGGTGGAATCCCACCGATTAATCCCATCGGTTTTTTAAGCGTTTCGGCACAAACGGCTTCAACTTTTTGTTCCCAATCATCAATCATGTTGGTTTTTAAAGAAGGTAACCTATTGCGTTGGAGGTATGCTGGAACAATGATGAGCGATAATTGCTGTTTGTCTTCCAGTGGGAATAATGCCGGAAGTATCAAGTTCTGGACTGCCTTGCAAAAAGATCATCTTTTTGCTCACAAAAGCTGCATTTTTTGTTTCTGCTATATAATGCAAAATACTGTCTCTGGCCCCGTTTAAGTGAAAGGGAATAGATTCTTTTGTAATTGGAATGTATTTCGTTCCTGATGTGGTTCCTGAAGTTTTGCTAAAATAGATAGGCAGACCAGGCCATAACACATCTCTCTTTCCCTCTTTTATTTTTTCTATGTAGTGAGATAATTGCTCATAATCTCTGACAGGGACATTTTTTTTAAAATCGGTATAGTTCTTTATTTCTTTAAAGTGATGGTCTTTTCCAAAGTCAGTTGATTGGCTTGTTTTAATGAGTCTCTGAAGTACTCTCTCTTGAGTTTTAATAGGGTTTTTGGACCATTTTTGAGTTTTCCATCTAATATATTTAGCAAAAGGAATGCTTAATAAAGCCTTTAATCCCATGTTTTTAGTTAAAATTGATGTAGTTTACTGGATTAATGGAGATGCCATCTTGCCACAGTTCAAAATGAAGATGAGGTCCTGAGGTTAATTCTCCAGAATTTCCAACAATTGCAATAGCTTCCCCTGCTTTTATAATATCACCGGTATTCTTTAAAAGAACAGAGTTGTGCTTGTAAATAGATGTTAAATTGTTTTTGTGTTGAATTTGAATAACATAGCCTGTCTCAACCGTCCATTCAGCAAAAATTACAGTCCCATCTAGGGTGGCTTTTACTGCCTCATTTTTTGGTGCTACTATATCTACTCCAAAGTGTTTCGTTGCAAGATTGTATTCCTCAGTTAATATTCCTTTTAGTGGAGTAAAGAAATAAAGCTTTGTAGGGGAGGCTTTTACAGCCTCAGAATTAGTGCTTAGCGAATAGGAGTCTTCTCTCTCAACATAATCTCTCAAAAGTGAATCTTCTTTTGACTTTTTGGGATTTATTTTATTTTCACCGCTAATCGCTATTTCTTCTACTAATGTGTCTGTAAGGCCAGGGTCTTCACCTTTTAATATGGCCGTTAAATTTTTTAGGTAATCATTGTTTTGTTGAAGTTCTCGCTCCAATGAATCACCTTTCAATACCATATTGGTTAAATCTTGCCGTAAACTAACATCGGTATAACCTGGAATGTATTCTCTTAAAGGAGTAAAGATAATAATTAAAGAGACCGTTAACATTATTAATACAGCGCCACTAATGAGCAATGTGACTAAATTCAAAGTTGAAAGACGGTAAGAAAATATTTCCTCAAAGGAAGAATCGTTTAATATTACTAAACGATACTTGTTCTTGAGCTTTTTAAAAATCTTACGTTTTTTCTTCTTCTCTTCCATGTTTCACGAACCAAATTTCAAATATCTGAATAATTAACTGCATTCACTTGTTTTACGTCACTTTCATTAACTTCGCAAATTGGTTTTTCAAAATACTATTTAATAGAATTTTCAGTTAAAGTAAACCACTAATTATTACCTTTTGATAAATAGGATTCTCGTACTTGTTTTCTTCTCAATTATGCTTTTGGCCTCCTGCTCAAGAGAGAAAAATACGGCATTGTCAAGAATGTACCATAATACAACTTCTAGATATAATGGCTACTTCAATGCTCGAGAAATCATGCGAGAAGAGGAAGGTGCTTTAAGAGGTAATTATAAGGATGATTACACTCAAGTATTGCCTATTTTCATATATCCTGATGAAGAAAAGTCTCAAAAACTTTATCCTCAAATGGATAAAATTATTGATAAATGCTCTGAAGTTATTGAGCGACATTCTATTTATCAAAGAAAAAAAGAACATATAAAATGGATTGATGATAGTTACTTCTTAATTGGAAAAGCTCGTTTGTATAAGCAAGAATTTGGGCTAGCAGAAGAAACATTTTTGTGGGTTTATCAATCGTATAAAAAGAATCCAAATCGTTATCAAGGGCTGACATGGCTCATTAAAACTTTTATTGAAACAAGGCAATTCGATAAAGCAGAAGAGTTTTTGGATTTAGGCCTTGACGAAAAAAGGAAAATCCCAGAGGAACTCTTAGGTGAGTTTTATGCCGCTTTTGCTGATTATCACTTAAAAAGAGATCAGGATATAGAAAATGCTATTGAAAATCTGGAAACAGCTGTTAAGTACACTAAAGAAAAAGAATATAGACGCAGGTATAATTTTATTTTAGGTCAGCTCTATCAAAAGGTGAATAGATCGACTTTAGCAACAGAGAGGTATTCAAGAGTTCTTAAGCTTAATCCCAATTACATTATGCGGTTTAATGCAAGAATTAATCGGGCAATAGCCTATGATGTTTTTGGTGGAGATGGGAAAGACATAAAAAAGGAGTTAAATAAAATGCTCCGTGATAAAAAGAATAGCGAGTTTAGAGATCAAATTTATTTTGCATTAGCTGAGATAGCACTTAAAGAAGATGAAGAGATTTTAGCAATTGATTATTTTAAAAAATCTGTCAAGTTTAGTGTCTCAAATACCCGTCAAAAGGCACTTTCCTATTTAAAATTAGCGAATATTTACTTTAATCAACCTAGTTATGTTAAGGCTCAAGCTCATTATGATAGTACCCTGCAATATTTGCCAATAGATCATCCTGAATATTACGATGCGGATAATAAAAATAATAGCCTCAAAGAGCTTGTAAAAAATTTAAAAATCATTTCATTACAAGATAGCTTATTAGCCTTGTCAAACCTTAGCGAAAAGGATCAGAGCAAGAAAATCAAGAAAATGATTAAGGCAATGAAAGAAGAAGAGGAGCGGAAGAAGCAAGAAGAATTGAGAAAACTCAAAGAATTACAAGAAGGAAGTGGGCCTGTTTTTGCTAATCAAAATTCAGGCAGAAAAGGGAATTGGTATTTCTACAACATAACTACCATGGCTTTAGGGGTTAATGAGATTAAAAACCGCTGGGGTGATCGAATATTGGAAGATAACTGGAGGACAAAGAATGTGAAAAGCCAAGTGGTTCAAGTTCAGGACGAGCTTGAAGAGACTGGAGAAGATGGTCAAGATTCATTAACTCAATCGAAGAAATATGACCCAGAATTTTATTTAAAGGACATACCTAAAGATATTAATGAGCAGTTAAAGGCTCATGGTAAAATTGCAGAAGCTTTATTTAATGTGGGGGCAATCTTTAAGGAGAGCTTTACAGATTATAAGAATGCCATACTAGCTTTTAGTAGGATTACTAATGAATATGACACCTCGAAGCATAATTTACCTGCACATTATCAACTTTATAGAATTTATAAATTAACGCCAGATGAGGGCCTAGCTGAAGTCGAGAAGAATTGGGTTTTAGATAATCACCCTTTTAGCGAATTTGCTTATTTAATAAAGAACCCGAATTATAGCAAGGAATCAAAAGAAACTGCTGAGAAAATAGAAGATTTTTATGCAGCCACTTATAGGCTGTTTAAATATGAACTTTACGAAGATGTTATTGAAAGTTGCAGGAAGGCAAAACAAACGTTTAGTAAAAATCACATTCAATCAAAGTTTGATTTTCTTGAAGCAAAGTCAATCGGATATTTAAGAAGCAAAGAAGAATTAAAGCAAAAGCTGGAGGCGATTGTTGAGAATTACCCTGAAGACCCTATAAAAGATGAGGCTCAAAAAATTCTAAATTTTATGAAAAATATGGAATCAGAACAGCCAATTAAAAAACAACAGCCTGAATCAAAATATGTCTATAATCCTGAAGAGAAACACATGTTTATTGTTTCTTCTGATGAAAATTCTGATATTTTTCAACAGCTTAAAAACGAACTTTCTAATTTTAATAAAAATTATTTTAGACAAAACCAGCTTACTATAACTTCTTCAGCTCTTAATCAAAAAACGCTGTATCTAGTAAGGTCATTTGATAGCCAAGAGGAGGCTGTAAGGTATTTAAAAGCACTAAATAATAACACGAAACTTAGTACAATGATTCAGACCACAGATGCAAATCATTATCTTATTTCTACTACTAATTTTCAAGCCTTATTTAAAGGAAAAGATGAAGAAGAGTATTTGTCCTTTTTCACAAAAAAGTATACTATTTAAACTAATTTGACAAGCAACACAATTAATTCTATTTTTGCCATTCATGTTTATGCGCAAAACAAACAAGATGGCAAGAAATAATGAGGTAGATGCTTCTGCAATTAATATCATTCGGAATGGAACTGAAATCCATGGAGATATAATATGTAAAGGTGATATTCGAATTGATGGAAAATTAATTGGAAACTTGAAGTCGGAAGGAAAAGTTGTAGTAGGAGAAAACGGTTTAGTTGAGGGAACTATCCAATGTGCTTATGCAACATTAAGTGGCGGGATGAAGGTTAGTATTTCTGTAAATGAATTATTAACTCTTAAGTCAACAGCTAACTTGGTAGGCGAAATAACTACCAATAAATTGCAAATTGAGCCAGGAGCAAATTTCTCTGGAAGTTGTAAAATGGGTGCTGTAATTAAAGGAATAGAAGATGGCGGCAAAGAAAGAAGAGAAGAAGGGAAAGAAAGAACAGCCTAGATTTTTAGCTCTAACTGGAGTGGCCCTTCAAATGGGTGTTACTATATATCTTGGTGCCGCTTTAGGGAAGTTTTTATATGCACAATTCTCTCAGGGTAATACTTGGTTTACTATTGGATTCACGCTGCTTGCCGTGGTTATTTCTTTTTACAATCTTCTAAAACAAATTAATCGCATCAATGAGCGAGACGATTAAATCAATTGTACGTTTTTCTTTTATTTTACTTTGCATATTGCTTGCTTCTTTTGGGATTCAAGCTTTTATTGAAGCAAGGATTGGGATTTCAATATTTGAAAACCTTTTGATTTCATCGTACGTCACTAATTACATTTTAGTGCTAATTACATTCATACTTATTGTTGTTTTAAAAGACAATAAGAGTAAGAGCCTTGGTTTCGTTTTTCTGGGAGGGTTTCTATTTAAAATGGCTATTTATTTTATTATGTTTAGTCCAACTTATAATGCAGACGGTGTTATTGATAAAGTAGAATTTCTAGCCTTTTTCACTCCATATGCTATTTGTCTTACTTATGAAACCTATGTATTGGTAACGCTTCTAAACAGAGCGTAAAAGCTTGTGGGTTTAAGTTAAAAAATATTCTAAATATTAGCTTTTTTTAAAGAATTTGTTTCAGTACTTTTGCAGCGAATTTTATAACCCCTAGTTGACCATAAAAATGTTGGGAAAAGCGATATTCAAATTTCTATTTATTATACTCTTCTGCACGCCAGTTATTTCTTTTGGGAGTGAATCAAACCATTCAGATTCTACACAATCTGAAGAAAGTGTGAAAAAAGGGATCAAAGAATTTATTGGTCATCACATGCAAGACTCTTATAGTTATACCATTTGGCATGCTATGGGTATTGAGTTTCCTTTACCTATTATCTTAATTGATGAAGGACTTCATATTTTTTCATCTGCTAAGTTTCATCACGGGGAATCTGTTGCAGAGTCAAACGGTAAATTTTACGCCCTGCACCACAATAAGATATACAGAACAAATGCTGCTGGTGATGTAGAGTTTGATGAAGAGCATCATTCAACCAACGTTAAACCTTTCGATTTATCAATTACGAAGAACGTCTTCTCAATCATTTTTTTTTCCATATTTATTTTCGTGCTATTTAGAAGCTTTGCCAACTCTTATAATAAAAGCCCAATTCCGAATAAAATTGGTCGTTTCCTAGAGCCATTAGTTTTATTTGTCCGTGATGAAATTGCAATTCCAAATATTGGTGAAAAACATTATAGAAAATACATGAGTTATTTGCTAACTGTATTTTTCTTTATATGGTTTTTAAATCTAGGGGGAATGACTCCTTTTGGAATTGGAGTCACCAATAATATTGCAGTTACAGCAGCTCTTGCTTTAATAACATTTTTTATAACTCAATTCTCAGCAAAAAAAGATTATTGGAAGCATATTTTTTGGATGCCAGGTGTTCCAGTACCAATGAAATTTATATTAGCACCAATTGAACTTCTTGGAGTTTTTATTAAGCCTTTTGCGCTGATGATTCGATTGTATGCAAACATGAGTGCAGGTCATATTGTGTTAATGAGTTTAATTGCTTTGCTTTATATTTTTACTAACTGGTTTGCAAGAGGGGCTTTTTTAAGTTTGACTTTATTTTTGTCAATTTTAGAATTGCTTATAGCATTTTTGCAAGCTTATATATTTACCATGCTAACCGCATTGTACTTTGGGAGTGCATCTGCAGAGCATGATGAACATCATTAATTTGTATTTTTAATTTAAACTATATATTATGGAAATACCGGATATCGTAGGTGCAGGTTTAATTGTAATTGGAGTTGGAATCGGAATTGGTAAGATTGGAGGGTCAGCAATGGAAGCTATTGCAAGACAACCAGAAGCTACCAATAAAATTCAGACAGCAATGCTAATTGCTGCTGCATTAATCGAAGGAATTGGATTTGCTGCATTAGTAATGAAGTAAACTTATCAGGAGAGAAAATAACGGTTGGTTGTTTTCTCTCTTTTTAACAAAGTTTAAAATTTTAACATTTTATGGAAAAGATAATCAATGAATTTTCAGTTGGCTTGTTTTTTTGGCAGCTGGTTTTGTTCTTGTTGTTATTGTTTTTGTTAAAACGATTCGCGTGGGATCATATCTTAACATCAGTAAAAAATAGAGAAGATTCTATCAAAGAAGGTTTAGCATCTGCAGAAGAAGCTAAGCAGCAGATGCGTCAATTGAAAAGAGATAACCAAGATTTACTGGCAGAAGCTAGAAAGGAAAAGGAAGAAATTTTAAAGTCTGCAAGAGAAGCTAAAGAGCAAATGATTGCTGATTCAAAAGCAAAAGCAAAAGAAGAAGGAGATAAAATGATCTCAAACGCTAAGGAAGTTATCCGTGCTGAAAGATCTGCTGCAGTGAATGAGCTTAAAAGTCAAGTTGCTGATCTTTCTATTCAAATTGCAGAAAAAATAATAAAATCAGAGCTTTCATCTGATGCCAAGCAAAAAGATTTAATTGCTTCTGCTATGAAAAATGCAGAATTAAATTAACGAATAATGAGAGGAGTTAGAGCCGCTGCACGATACGCGAAAGCATTAAAACAATTGGCCCAAGAAAAAGGGATATTGAATGATGTATTGAATGATATTAATACCATTTATTCAAGCATTAATGAAAATCGCGAACTTGCATTGCTTTTGCAAAGTCCTTTGGTGAAAAGTGAAAGAAAGAAAACAATTTTACTCTCCATCTATCAAGGAAAAGTAAATGAACTTACCTTAACGTTCATTAAGCAAGTTGTGGCTCTTGGTAGAGAAAATATTTTGGCTGTCATTTGTGAGGAATTTGTAAATCAATACAATGAATTCAATAACATTGCTAAAGTAACCGTTAAGACTTCAATTCCACTCCAAGCAGATCAAAAAACTGAATTGATAAACATCATTAAGTCAAAATATAATTTTTCGAGCATCGACCTCGATGAACAAATCGATGAATCGTTGATTGGTGGTATGGTAATAAGAATTGGCGATATGCAGCTTGATGCTAGCATACGCAGACAATTGAACGATATTAAAAACGAATTAGTACACGCTTAAAGCAT
>CAYPJC010000015.1:13026-15663 GCA_964410855.1 uncultured Flavobacteriales bacterium
GTGTAAAATCAGAATCAGACCTAGAAGAAGTGGGTTCTGTACTCCAAGTAGGAGATGGTATTGCACGTATTTATGGTATGTCCCAAGTTCAAGCAGGGGAGCTTATTGAATTTGAAAATAATTTGATGGGTATTGTATTAAACCTTGAAGAAGACAATGTTGGAGCTGTGCTCTTAGGTTCGTCAAACAAAGTTAGAGAAGGAGATACTGTAAAAAGAACTGGACGTATTGCCTCCATTAAGACAGGAGAAGGTATGTTGGGTAGGGTTGTTGATACTTTAGGACAACCAATTGACGGTAAAGGGCCAATTGAGGGAGAAACCTTTGAAATGCCTATCGAAAGAAAAGCGCCTTGTGTAATTTATCGTCAGCCAGTAAGTGAGCCTTTACAAACTGGTATCAAGTCAATTGATTCAATGATTCCTGTAGGAAGAGGTCAGCGTGAGTTAATTATTGGTGACAGACAGACTGGAAAGACTACAGTAGCAATTGATACAATCATTAATCAAAAGGAATTCTACGATAGAGGGGAGCCTGTATATTGTGTTTATGTTGCGATTGGTCAGAAAGGTTCTACAGTTGCTGGGATTGTTCAAACATTAGAAGATGCTGGAGCAATGGCTTACACTACGATTGTTGCAGCGAATGCATCAGATCCAGCGCCAATGCAATTTTATGCTCCGTTTACTGGCATTGCCATAGCTGAATTTTTTAGAGATACTGGAAGACCTGCGTTAATTGTTTTTGATGATTTATCAAAACAAGCGGTTGCATATCGTGAAGTTTCTTTGCTATTGAGAAGACCTCCAGGACGTGAAGCCTATCCAGGTGATGTATTTTACTTACACTCAAGATTGTTGGAAAGAGCTGCAAAAGTGATCAACGATGACACGATTGCTTCTCAAATGAATGATTTACCAGAGTCTTTGAAAGGAAAAGTAAAAGGTGGAGGTTCAATTACGGCACTTCCAATTATTGAAACTCAGGCAGGTGATGTTTCTGCATATATTCCAACAAATGTAATTTCAATTACAGATGGTCAAATATTTCTAGAATCAAACTTATTCCTTGCAGGTGTTAGACCAGCAATTAACGTTGGTATCTCGGTATCGCGAGTTGGAGGTAATGCGCAAATTAAATCCATGAAGAAAGTAGCAGGTACTTTGAAATTGGATCAAGCCCAATACCGTGAATTGGAAGCATTTTCAAAATTTGGATCAGATTTAGATGCAGCTACAAAATCAGTTTTGGAAAAAGGTGTTAGAAACGTAGAAATTTTGAAACAAGCTCAAAATTCACCCATGTCGGTTGAAGAGCAAGTTGCTATCATTTATCTTGGAACAAAAGGATTATTAAGAGCTGTTCCAATTAATGAAGTAAGAAAATTTGAGTCTGAGTATTTAGAATATTTAAATGCAAAGCACAGAGACACTCTTGATGCTTTAAGAGCTGGAAAATATACTGATGCTGAAACATCAGTACTTGAAAAAGTTGCAGCTGATATGACTGCAAGGTATGTAAGCGCTAAATAACTGCTAAACTAAGGGAAAAGTAGCATGGCAAATTTAAAAGAAATACGGGGCAGGATAACCTCAATATCATCTACAAGGCAGATTACTTCTGCAATGAAGATGGTTTCAGCAGCAAAGTTGAGACGTGCACAAGATGCCATTACTCAAATGCGACCATACGCCAATAAATTAATGGAACTGTTAGGCAACCTTAGTGATAGCACTGATGATATCGAAGGTAATGCATTTACTGAAGTAAGACCTGTAGATAAAATTTTAATTATTCCTATAACTTCTAATAGAGGGTTGGCAGGAGCATTCAACTCCAATATCATCAAGGAAACAAATCGAATTATCAAGAATGAGTATGCTTCTAAAGATATTACGGTGATGGCAATTGGCAAGAAGGCCGATGACTACTTTAAGAAAACAGACTACAACATTAAGGGAACCACATTGCCAGGGAAATTAGATAAGATTTATGATGATCTTACTTTTGAACGTGTTGCTGATGTTGCATCACGGGTTATGGATTCCTTCTCTTATAAGCAGTTCGACAAAGTCGTATTGATTTATAATGAGTTTGTAAATGCGGCAGTTCAAAATGTGAATGTAGAACAGATGTTGCCGATACTTCCGCAAGAAAGCGAAGAGAAGACTGCTAAATCAGATTATATTTTTGAGCCTTCAAAAGAATTCATTATTGGAGAATTGATTCCTAAGTCATTAAAGCTTCAATTATACAAAGCCATTTTAGATTCATATGCTTCTGAACATGGGGCTAGAATGACTGCAATGCACAAGGCCACTGATAATGCTACCGAATTAATTGGTGACTTAAAGTTGGTTTAAAACAAAGCCAGACAAGCATCTATTACGAATGAGATTTTAGAGATTGTTGGTGGTGCAGAGGCATTAAATGATTAAGAGATATTAAAATTTATTGTAAAAAGCCAAGGAATTTTCCTTGGCTTTTTACGTTTAAGATTTTATTTTGAGGATTGGGTATATTTGAAAAGCATTAATTTGATAGGTCGGATAGAGGTGCGATTCGCTTTATTCGAGTGTTGTGTTTCATTCGATAAATCCGCCCACATTTTAGCACTTCCCGAAGAAAAATCGGCAA
>CAYPJC010000016.1:0-15529 GCA_964410855.1 uncultured Flavobacteriales bacterium
AAAATACCCTTCGTCGTTTAATGAATGGTATAAATTTTTAAATCTTTTCTTTTGTAGTATGAAACTGTATATCACTGTGCTTCTTTTTATTATTACCTTATTTAGACTTGAAGCCCAAACAAGCTATAAAGGTGTTGTGAAAGATTCTGTTACCAAAGACCCTCTCGCTTTTGTCAACATTATAATTAATGAAACCTTCTTAGGAACCACAACTGATATAGATGGGAAATTTCAAATTTTATCAAACAACACCATTAAGGAGCTTAAGCTTAGTTACTTGGGATATAAACCTAAAAACATAAATACATCCACATTTAAAAATGGTACTATAATTTATTTAAGTCCTACCTCATTTAAGCTTCAAGAAGTAGAAATTCTCCCAGGAATAAATCCGGCGCATCGCTTAATCAATTTGGCCATAGAAAATAGAAAAATTAATAATCCTGAGAAAGCAACTGAGTTCTATTATGAATCTTACAACAAACTAATATTTACAGGGGATTTAGATAGCAACATATTAGCTAATCAAGATTCCATTCAAAAGTTAGATACCATAGACCAAAAAACATATAAGTTTTTTAGCAAACAACATTTATTTATGATGGAGTCCATTACGGAAAGAAATCATATCCCACCAGACAACACAAAAGAAGTAGTTATTGCTTCGAGGATTTCAGGTTTAAAAAATCCAATTTTTTCATTGATTGGAACCCAATTGCAATCCTTTTCGCTGTACAATACTTATATCAGTCTATTCGGAAATGATTATCTAAGCCCTATAAGCAAAGGAAGCACTTCGAAGTATTTATTTATTCTTTCCGATACTTTAATCGAAAATAACGACACCATTTTTACAATTCGATTCCAGCCTAGAAGCGGTAAAAATTTCGATGCTTTAAAGGGAGTCATTTATTTGAACACTAATGGGTATGCCATTCAAAATTTAATTGCAGAACCGAATGAACAAGAGGAAATTGAAATAAAAATACAACAAAAATATGAGCTGATTGAGGGAAAGCAATGGTTTCCAGTTCAACTAAATACAAGTATGATTTTTAATGACATTCAAATCAACAATTCGGGTACAAAAGGGATTGGGAGGTCTTATCTAAAAAACATTCAACTCAAATCAAAATTAGAGAAGAAAGAAATTGGCAATACCATATTAAGTTTTGATCCAAAAGCTGGCAAGCAAAGTGAGGAGTATTGGAATGAATACCGTGCAGATAGTTTAGATTCACAAGAGAAAGAAACCTATCGAATAATAGATAGTATTGGGGATGCAGAAAATCTAGATGAGAAAATGTTGCTCTTTAAAACCTTTGTTACAGGCGCTATTCCAGTTGGGCCAGTAGATTTTCCAATTAAATATTTAATGGACTATAATGACTATGAAGGTTTTAGATTAGGCTTAGGAGTAGAAACCAATGACAAATTTATCAAGGGTTTTAGGTTAGGAGGCTATGGTGCTTATGGTTTTAAAGACGAACAAGGCAAATATGGTGCTTATACCAAATGGACTCCAAAATCAACTAGAGAAGTGCAATTAAAACTTGCCTATAGTAACGATGTAGTAGAAAGCGGAGGAACACAATTTGCAAATTATAGAATTTCTACTTTTTCGAATGAAGGCTTGAAAAAATTGTATATCAGTAGAATGGATGGAACAGAAAAATATGAGGCCCAGTTTGGTTTAAGAGGATTTAGAGATTTTAAGTTTAACTTTTTTGGAAATAAACAATTAAGAACTATAAATTCAAACTATACTTTTTCTCAATTAAGCGAATCAAATGAGGTCATTCAATATTCCACATTCAATCTAGTAGAGACTGGGGTTGATATCCGCTATAGTTACAAAGAGAAATTTGCTGAGATGTTTGGAATGAAATTCCCTGTTTCAACGAAGTACCCGGTAGTTCATTTAAAGCTTACAAAAGGCTTGGATAATGTTTTGGAAGGAGATTTTGACTATGAAAGAATAGATTTACAAATTGATCAAAGTATCTTGTGGAAAGGAATAGGAGTTAGTTCATTTAGAGTTGCAGGGGGATTAATTGAAGGCGAACTTCCTTTAACTGCACAGTTTAGAACGCAAGGAACTTTCACAAGTGGATTGCTTTTAGCAACAGAGTATAGTTTTGAAACAGTTAAGCCAAATGAATTTTATTCTGATCGTTATTTCAATTTCTTTTTCCGACATAATTTTAAAAGCCTATTGTATAAAGGAGAAAAATTTCGACCCGAGTTGAGTGTTATTGTCTCTTATGCCATTGGCGAATTAAATCAAACAAACGGACAACATCAAAATGTAGAATACCAGACCTTAGACAAGGGTCTTTGGGAAGCTGGCCTTGCGATAAACAACTTGATTAATTCTGGGTTTAGCGGTTTTGGGGTTTCTGCTTTTTATAGATTAGGAGCGTATTCCTCTGCAAAATTTGAAGATAATTTCGTTGCCAAATTATCTACTACTTTCAATTTCTAAATTCGATTTACTTTACTGCTAAGGAATGTCTTAATTTAGACAAACCCGTATCACAGAATAAGTTTACTTTGCGAATCTAAATGTTGCTATGAAGCATATTGTAATTATTGGAAATGGAATATCCGGAGTAAGCGCTGCAAGGCATATTAGAAAACAATCCAACTATCGCATTACTTTAATTTCAGGAGAAACTGAACACTTTTTCTCACGCACTGCACTCATGTACGTTTATATGGGTCATATGAAATACGAGCACATTAAGCCATATGAGGATTCCTTTTGGAAAAAAAACAGAATTGACTTAAAATTTGATTGGGTAAATAAGGTGGATTCTGCAAAAAAAGAGATCTATTTTAAAGCAGGTGATTCTTTAGCTTATGATGAATTAATCATTGCAAGTGGTTCTAAACCCAATAAGTTTGGTTGGAAAGGACAAGACTTAAAAGGAGTTCAAGGCTTATATTCTTGGCAGGATTTAGAATCAATGGAAGAAAACACAAAGTCTATTAATCAAGCAGTAATTGTTGGAGGAGGATTAATAGGTGTAGAAATGGCAGAAATGCTGCTAAGCAGAGGAATTAAGGTGACTTTTTTAGTCCGAGAAGATCGTTTCTGGGGTAGTGTCCTTCCAAAAGAGGAAAGCGAGTTAATTTCTAGACATATACTTTCACATCATGTAGATCTCCGATTTAATACTGAATTAGAAGAGGTATTAAGTGATAATGAAGGAAAGGCTATTGGGATAATAACAAAAAGAGGAGAAGAAATTGAATGCCAATTTGTGGGATTAACTGCTGGAGTAAGTCCAAATATTCAGTTTCTAAAAGAATCTACTGTTGATGCTCAACGAGGAGTATTAGTAAATAAATTTTTAGAAACTAATCAAGCTAATGTATATGCCATTGGAGATTGCGCCGAATTTGAAAAACATCCAACAGGTCGCAAAAACATAGAACAAGTATGGTACACTGGAAAAATGATGGGTGAAACTGTTGCTCAAACTATTTGCGGAAACAAAACAGCTTATCAGCCTGGTGTTTGGTTTAATTCCGCGAAATTCTTCGATATAGAGTATCAAACTTATGGATGGGTTTGGGCTGAAACAAAAGAGAACGAAGCGGTTTTTTATTGGGAACACCCTAATGGTAAAAAATGCCTAAAACTAGTATATGATAAAAATGATCATTCCATCTTAGGAGTCAATGTATTTGGCATTCGATTGAGGCATAAAGTAATGAATGATTGGATAAAAGATAAAGTCAAAATCGATGATGTAATTTCTAATTTACATGAAGCCAATTTTGATCCTGAGTTTTACAAAATGCACTGGAGTGAGATTCAGGAAAAGTTTAACAAATCCAATATACAATCCCTTGCATGAGCCACATAGATAAAGACATAAGTTTAACAGGAGGACCTCCAACAACTATTAATGGGACACAAAAGGCGGCAACATTAATTGGTCTTGCGGGATTACTTATTCTAGTTTTAGCTGCTTTCAATGTTAATTTCCCAAATCAAGGTTTGTGGTTAACTATCTCTCTAGCTTCAATAAGTGGCGGAATTATTCTGTTTGCTCAAGGTTCCTACAAAAACAAACAAGAAGGAATCAAAAATGACGGCGTTTGGTTCAAATCGATTAGCAGTCGTGGTTTTATGGCTTGGGTAGCAGGTATTTCAATGACCGGTTTTTATGTTATCCTCTATTTCTATGCTGAATTATTAGGTCAGAATACAGATGGAGCAAACACAGGAGTAATTGCATTATTTGATCCCTTAAGCAGAATATTAAGTGGAGGTCCGGCAAGTCAGTGGTTTGTCTATGGAACACTATATACCGTGGCTATTATTTCTTTTGGAATAAAATTCATGTGGAAATATAGACACGACAAGTATGAACGTTTAAGAACTTTCTCAGTCATGTTTTTTCAAACAGGATTTGCCTTTATTATTCCTGAATTAATGGCTCGCTTGAATTCTGATACATTCAAATTACCTTATTCGGATGTAAAAAGTATTTGGCCATTGAATTATGGAAATTTCGACCAATATAGGGTAGATGAATATATTAATGCAGGGAATATTGGTTTGTTCTTATTGATTTTTGGAATCGCTACTATATTAGTTATTACTCCTATTATGACATACAAATATGGGAAACGATGGTATTGTTCTTGGGTATGTGGTTGTGGAGGTTTAGCTGAGACTGCAGGAGATCCATTCCGTCAACTTTCCGATAAAAGTACCAGTGCATGGAAAGTTGAACGTTGGGTAATTCACTCTGTAGTTGTATTCTCAGTAGTTATGACAACTGCGGTTGTTTCAACTTATTTGGGCTATGATGACCAAAAATATTGGCTAACTAAAGGCACTTTCTTATTCGGTATTGTTGCCATTCTAACTCTTTTAATTGGCTTGTTGTTTATTTTCAAAAGAGATGAATTAAAGAAAGATGCAAAAATTGGAGCCATTGCTTATTTCGTAATCATCATTAGCATGGTTGGCATTCACTATTCAACAGGAGAGTCCATTTTTATGTTTGAAGCTGGAGATTTAAGGCAATTCTATGGATTTCTAATTGGAGCTGTTTTTTCAGGAGTAATTGGAACAGGGTTTTACCCCATTTTTGGAAATCGAGTATGGTGTCGATTTGGTTGTCCTATGGCAGCTATAATGGGAATGCAGCAGCGATTTTTTTCCAGATTCAGAATCACCACAAATGGAGGACAATGCATTTCTTGTGGAAATTGCTCTACCTATTGTGAAATGGGAATTGATGTAAAAGCATATGCTCAAAAAGGACAAAATATTGTACGGTCATCCTGTGTTGGTTGCGGAATTTGTTCAGCAGTTTGTCCTAGAGGAGTCTTAAAATTAGAAAATGGAAAAGACACAGGTGCTAGCCGATATGAAGAAAATCCTATAACCTTTGGAAACGATGGTGTTAAATTGAATTTTTAGGTGAAGCAAAACATTGTAGTCATAATTCCCGCTTTTAATGAGGAAAACGCAGTCGGAAAAGTAATCCATGATATCCCAAAAGGTATCGTAGATGAAATAATAGTTGTCAATAATAATTCGACAGATAAAACGGCTAAATCAGCCTTAAAAGAAGGTGCGACAGTGCTATTTGAAGCTAAAAAAGGTTATGGTAATGCGTGTTTAAAAGGAATAGCCTATTTAAAAGAGCAACGAAAGAAAACGACGGACATAGTTGTTTTTCTTGATGCTGATTATTCAGATTATCCCGAACAATTAATAGACTTAGTCAAGCTTATCGAAAGCAACCAAATTGACTTAGTTATTGGTTCTAGATCTTTGGGAGATAGAGAGAAAGGCTCCATGACTGTGCCTCAATTATTTGGAAATTGGCTAGCTACTTCATTAATGCAATTTCTTTTTGGAGCAAAATTTAGTGATCTAGGCCCTTTTAGAGCAATTAGATATACCTCTTTAATGCAATTAGACATGCAAGATAAAACCTATGGTTGGACTGTTGAAATGCAAGTAAAAGCAGTGAAGCAAAAGCTACGTTATTGTGAAATTCCAGTTGATTACAGAAATCGGATTGGTTTCTCAAAAATTAGCGGCACTGTAAAAGGAACTGTACTTGCCGGCTATAAGATAATTACCACCATATTTAAATACATTTGAATCGAATTTTTAAGCCCTAAATGGAACTAATTCTTATAATAATTTACGGAATTGCCTTATTCTTTATCTTCTGTTACAGCTTGATTCAGATTCAATTAGTTATTAAGTACCGTAAGTACAAAAAGAAACAAAGCAAACGGTTAGAAGCCCCAATCAACAGGAATTTTATTCCAAAAGTTACCGTTCAACTTCCCATATTTAATGAAAAATATGTAGCGAATCGACTCATTGAGACGGTCGCAGCCTTAGATTACCCAACAGATTTATTAGAGATTCAAGTATTGGATGATTCTACTGATGAAACTGTTGAAATGACGAAAGTCCAGGTAGAACAACTAAGAGCCAAAGGTATTGATATCGTTCACCTTCATCGCATTGATAGAAGCGGATACAAAGCTGGCGCATTGGCAGATGGATTAAAAACTGCCAAGGGAGAGTTTATTGCCATTTTTGATGCAGACTTTTTACCTCAAAAGGATTTTCTGAAACGAATTATTTTTCATTTTGAGAAACCCAACTTAGGAATGATTCAAAGTCGCTGGGAACACATAAATAAGCAGTACTCGTTACTAACTAAGTTGCAAGCCTTTGGGTTAGATGCTCATTTTTCAGTGGAGCAAGGAGGAAGAAATGCAGGTGGCCATTTTATTAACTTCAATGGCACGGCAGGAGTTTGGCGAAAAACAGCAATAGAAGAGGCAGGTGGGTGGCAATCTGATACATTGACTGAGGATTTAGATCTTAGCTATCGAGCTCAATTAAAAGGCTGGGAGTTTTTATTTATAGAAGAAGTGGGCGCTCCAGCTGAACTCCCAGCTTCAATGAACGCTTTAAAGACTCAGCAATTCCGATGGAGTAAAGGAGCAGCTGAATGTGCCAGAAAAAATCTAATGAAAGTGTTAACTGCTTCCAACCTTTCATTTGGAACCAAAATAAACGCACTCTTTCATTTAATGAATTCAGCAGTTTTCGTCTGCATTGTTGTTCTATCCATTTTAAGTTTACCGATGTTGGCCATAAAAAATAATTTTGCCCAATACTCCTTACTATTTACATTGGCTGGATTCTTTTTAATTACCGTTCCAATTCTTGCATATTTTTATTGGACTTCGTTAAAACGAAACTATGTTAATAAATGGAAAGCAGCACTTCATTTTTGCGCCTTATTTCCCTTGTTTTTGTCAGTTTCCATGGGACTTTCTTTACACAACGCAATGGCAGTTATTGAGGGATATATAGGTAAAAAAACACCCTTTATACGAACTCCAAAGTTTAATTTAACCGATGACAAAAGTGAAAAATGGAGTTCAAATGTCTACTTAAAACGAAGTATTAATCCCTTAACATTAGTTGAATTGTTATTCGCATTTTACTTTTTAGGTGGAATTGGATTAGCCATTAAATATCAAGATTTTGGACTCTTACCTTTTCATATCATGCTATTTTTAGGTTTTGCCTATGTTTCGATTCTTTCTATCAGTCATTCATATAAAACAAGTTAAAAATGCAAAAGTGGTTTATTGAAAAATGGAGGTTTATATTGCTCTCTATTCTTTCTTTGGCAACTTATATTTGGATGGGGTACTTCCTAGATCGAAGTAACTTTTTCCATTTAATTACTTGTTTCGGTATATTGTTCGGAGCATATTATCTATTTATTAATAGAATAAATACACTCGATTTAAAATTCTTTATAGGGATTGGAATTCTTTTTCGATTCGCTTTTATATGTAGCATCCCAATTCTTTCCGATGATTATTTCCGATTTATATGGGATGGTCAATTATTATCCAACGGCTTAAATCCATTTGATTTAGTTCCTAACTCCGTAGAATTGGACTTCCCAAATAAAGCAGAGCTACTTAATGGAATGAACAGTCCAAATTACTTTACTGTTTACCCTCCTATTGCTCAAATGGTTTATTGGATCTCTGCAAAAATTTCTCCAAACTCAATCATGGGTAGTGTTATAGTGATTCGCAGTATTCTTTTTCTTGCCGAAATAGTAGTAGTTATTCTTCTCCCTAGAGTTCTAGCCTTATTAAAAATCAATCAAAAAAACGCTCTTTGGTATATTCTTAATCCTTTAGTTATTGTAGAGTTATGCGGAAACCTTCATTTTGAAGGCTTAGTTGTCTTCTTTTTACTTCTCGCTATATATATGCTAGCACTTAACAAAAGTAAACTTGCAAGTGTAGCTTGGGCATTGGCTTCTGCGACCAAACTGATTCCTATCCTTTTATTACCTATCATAATCCGTAAGCTAGCATTTAAAAAAGCAATGTCATTTTATATCCTCTTCGGAATGGTTTTCTTGATTTTATGGTTGCCTTTCTACAACAATTCACTTATTGAGCATTTCCTTCAAAGCATTCAACTTTATTCTAGCAGCTTCGAATTTAATGCAAGCATTTATTACTTGATTAGAGAAATTGGGTATTCCTTTTCAGGTTATAATATTATTCAAACTGCTGGGCCATGGTTAAGTGGAATCGCCTATGCTGGAATATTGATAATTCTTCTAAAGCGCAACATTTTGGATTGGGTCAGTTTTTTTTCCCTCATACTTTTTGCCCTTAGTTGGTACTATATTTTGGCTCTTATTATTCATCCATGGTATATTATTTACTTAGTATTCATTGGGCTATTTACCTCATTTAGATATCCTATGTTATGGTCCTTTTTAGCTGTATTAAGTTATTGGGCATACAGTAATCCACTGCAACAAGAAAATTATTTATTACTTGTAATCGAATATTCTTTTATATTTGGCTTTGCTATTTTTGAGTTTTTAAAGAAGGTTAAGCTCAAGACCAATGATGCTTAATCAAGTCTGCTCTTTTTTAATTAAACCCTATAACTATGAATAATACAATAAGAAATATCCTAGCTGTGGTTGCCGGATGGTTTGGTGGTAGTGTAATTAATATAGGAATGGTGCAAAGTGGTTATAATCTTCTTCCTATTAAAGGAGTTGATCCTAATGATATGGAAGCTCTGGCAGCAATATTGCCAACACTTGAGTCAAAATATTTTATTTTTCCTTTTCTAGCCCATGCTTTAGGCACTTTAATCGGTGCTTTGATTGCAGCATTAATTTCAAAAAATAGCCCAATGAAAATGGCGCTGATTGTTGGGGGAATATTTCTTTTGGGTGGAATAGTAGTTAGTTTCATGTTGCCTGGTGTTTTATGGTTTTCTGCATTGGATATCACTCTAGCCTATATTCCAATGGCTTGGATTGGAGCGAAACTTGCAGAAAAAATATTTAGCCAATAGACAACAATGTAGTCTCGACCTAACAAAATAATTTCTATTATGAAGATTTCGAAAATTCTAAGTATTCTTGGAATGTTACTTATCCTATGGTCTTTGGTTAGTGGTTTCTATTTTCATTATTCGACTAGTGCTGATGGATCAAATTTTGAAAGTGGATACACGCTTAAGTTTGGGACTACAATAATTGGAATAATCCTATTTTATTTAGGAAGAAGAATGCGTTAAAAAAGACCGCTTTTACCATTTCAACCCATTTTTATGGGCTACTTTTGCAAAAAAGTTTTATGCAATTGAATCAGTCAAAGAAACTCTTTCAAAGAGCCATCAAATCTCTTGTTGGAGGAGTCAATAGTCCTGTCCGAGCATTCAATTCTGTAGGAGGAAATCCTTTAATTATTGAAAGAGGCGAAGGTGTCCATATCTTCGACGTTGATGGGAATGAATACATTGATTTTATTGGTTCTTATGGTCCATTGATTCTAGGGCATGCTCACCCAAAGGTTAACCTCGCTGTAAAAGCTGCCATTGATAAAAGCTACACTTATGGCGCTACAACTTTAACCGAAATTGAAATGGCGGAAATGGTAAAGGAAGCCTTTCCTCAACTTGATAAGGTTCGTTTTGTTAACTCAGGAACTGAAGCCATCATTTCGGCAATACGTTTGGCACGAGCTGTAACAGGTAAAAACAAAATTATAAAATTCGCAGGTTGCTATCACGGCCACTCTGACTCATTGCTTGTAGCTGCAGGTTCAGGTCTTATGACTTTAGGTATCCCCTCAAGTAAAGGTGTACCAGAAGAAGCAATTATAAACACACTCGTTGCCAACTTCAACGATATTAGAAGTGTTAAACAGCTCATCAAAAATAATCCCAATAAAATAGCTGCTATTTTCATTGAACCAGTTGCCGGTAACATGGGTGTTATTGTTCCTGAGCAATCCTTTATGAAAGAATTAAGAGAAGTTACCAAAGCAAATGGAATTCTTTTAGTGATTGATGAAGTAATGACTGGATTCCGCAAAAAATTCGGTGGTGCGCAAGACCATTTTGGGATTGAAGCTGATATCACTTGCTTAGGAAAAGTGATAGGAGGTGGAATGCCTGTTGGAGCATATGGAGCTAAGGCTGAAATTATGGATTTAGTTTCTCCTTTAGGTGACGTATATCAAGCTGGAACTCTTTCAGGAAGTCCAATTGCCATGGCATGCGGTTTAGCTACCTTAAAAGAATTAAAAAACCAAGACTACGACAGAGCTGACAATCTGGGCAAAAAAGTGAAAGATATTCTAGAAGAAGCTGCAGTAAAAGCGGGAATAGTTATTCAAGTGAATCAATTTGGCTTGATGGTTAATCCTTTCTTTACCAATCAAAAAGTAATTGATTTTGAGACTGCCCAAAGTTGTGATACCGATCTATTTGCCAAATTCTTTTGGGCAATGGCTGAAAACGGAATGTATATTCCACCATCGCAATTCGAATCTTGGTTCATTCCTATTACAATAACAGACGAAGAAATGCAGCTTGTAGAACAACGAATTAAATCTGCTTTTCAATCTATATCTTAAAAATATGACTGCATTTAATGACAGGTTTCTGAAAGCTTGTAGAAAAGAAATTACAGATAGGCCTCCAGTTTGGTTCATGCGACAGGCAGGTAGGTATCAAGAAGAATATCGCGCAATACGCAAGAAGCACAGCCTAGTAGATATTTGCAAAATACCAGAAGTATGTGCAGAAGTCACCTTGTTGCCCATTCAACAATTTGGGTTTGATGCGGCTATTGTATTTTCCGATATTATGATCCCTTTAGAACCAATGGGAATTGATTTTGAATACAAGCCTGGAGTGGGGCCTATTATCCATAACCCAATCGAGCATAAAAAAGACGTAGAGCGCTTAAAGGAATTAGATTTCTCAAAAGATTTACTTTATACGGGGAAATCCTTATCTATTCTAAAAAATGAACTCAATGTTCCTTGCATTGGTTTTGTTGGAGCTCCATTTACCTTAGCAAGTTATATGCTAGAAGGAGGGCCTTCAAAAAGCTACATAAAACTAAAATCTTTTATGTATCAAGAAAGTGAAGCATGGCATTTGTTGATGGATAAATTAGCCACTAATATGGCAAATTATCTCCTGTTTCAGGTTGAAAGTGGCGCCATGGCTGTTCAAATATTTGATAGCTGGGTTGGTATATTAAGTCAAGCTGATTATAGAGAGTATGTGCTGCCACACATGAAAATAATGATACAATATATCAAAGAGCAAACAGATGTTCCCGTTATTCTCTTTGGCACAAATTCTTCTCACCTATTGCTAGATATGAAATCAACGGGTGCCGATGTAATTGGAATCGATTGGAAAACTGATTTGCCAGAGGCGTGGAATAATATGAACTATGAAGTAGCTGTTCAAGGGAATTTAGATCCTACCCTGCTTTTTGGAGAATGGGATTTAATTGAAAGAAGAGCCAAAACATTGTTGGATTCTATTCCAAATAAACCTGGTTTCATTTTCAATTTAGGTCACGGTATTTTGCCTAAAACCCCTGAAGAGAATGTGAGAAAGTTGGTGAATTTGGTGCAAGGGAGACAGCTAATTTAAATTTCTTTGAAAGCCTCTTATTAAATCAATTTTTTGACGAAATACACGTCATGTAATTGACAGAAAGTGCGTCAATTATTGAAAGTATTAATTCTTTCTCGTATCTTTGCTTTGTTCAAAGTAACCGACTTCTTTGGTTTTACTATTATAAAGATTAATTTGTTGAAACAAAACATTCTTTAAATAGTCTAGTTGATATTCATAACTAACTTTGTTTTAAGATAGGTGTTGACATATGAATTCTTTCAAATTAAATAGAGATAAGGCTGTGAATAGCCTTTTATATGTTGTCAGTAGACTTGACAAAGCTGATAAACATAAGACATTTAAGATTCTTTATTTTGCTGATATGAAGCATATTAAAGAATATGGAAGACCTATCAATGGAGACACTTATATAAAAATGGATTATGGTCCTGTGCCGTCTTTCATCAAAAATATTGTTGAAGAAGAAATTAAGGGCTTAGAAGAGGTAGTCTCAGTTTATAATAAGATTTTCATTCAATTAGTTCAGCAGCCTAATTTAGATTTTCTTTCAGAGTCTGATATTGAATGTTTAGACAAATCAATTGACGATAATAAAGAATTAAGCTTTACCGCTCTCACAGATAAATCTCACGATTCTGCTTATCATAATGCTTCATGGCAAATTGACTATCTCGATATGGCAAAAGTTGCTGGCGCTGATATAAATACTCTAACATACATCAGGGAGCAAATGATTAATGATAGTATTTTCATATGAATTTAGGTGATTTCTTCTCTAAGGAGGATCAAAAGAAGTTTGCTGAGAGGAATATAAACTTAGGTTGTTCTATCCTTATTAAAGTTCCTGATATTGATGTCAACTATGATAAATATATTATTGTAGTAGCTGAGAATAGTATTGACTGTGCAGTTGCCTTTGTAGTAGTTAATTCTAAAATAAATGAGAATGTATTCCCAACGGAAAGTTCAAAAAATCTACACGTAAAATTAAAAAAATCAGAAAACGACTTTTTAGATCATGATAGCTTTGTTAACTGTTCCCAGCTGAGAAGTTTTACAAAAGAAAAATTGGTTGATTACATCAAAAACAATCAAGATAAACTGGTAGGAAATGTAACTGATAAAGCTTTAATAGATATTCAATACACTATTACTAATGCTAAAACTATATCCAATTACGAGAAACGTCGTTTTGGGTTTATCAGTTGATAGCGATTATTAATCTAGCTTTAATTTAGTATTGACAATTGGGAAGCAAAATTTAGTGGGCCTTAAATTACAGCCGGTTTAGCGGTTAAACTCTAAATTTATTCGCTCTCATATTTAAGGGATATCCTACTAAAAAGACATAAGGAAATCAGTAGAGTTGGTTCAGGGAAGATTAATTATTCCCATTTAGTCGGCTTTTTTATTTGGAACCCATTTCTTAGCTCTATACTTTCAGGCAAGAGCGCCTTTTTAAAGCGATTTTCATATCTATGCAGATGAATAACTGCATCACTATGATTAGTCAAATCTGCTGAATGTCTATTAGGTGGGAAAAAAACAAATATTTTGTGATCCGGAGATAATTCTCGAATTAAATTAATTGGAGGAATTAAATCGCTATCAGCACTTACAATAATTGAAATATCGCAGTTATCCTTTACAACATTTCGTATCATCTCAACTGCAATATTAACATCAGTCTGTTTTTCCTCAAATGTTTTATAGCCTTTCCCTCCAAAATAAACTGTTTTAGCCAAAAATTTACCGAAAATTAATTTGAACTTCGAATTCGTTTTATTAGCGCTGAAAAATAAATCTTGTCTGTCTTTCTTTCCATTATTTTTTTGAACAGCTGTACAGTAGAATACATTAACTAGCTTTTGGTCATTCTTTATAAACTGCTCAAATAGTTTAACTATGTCTAACCAATAATATTTTCGCCAACCTTTAGATTTTAATCCGAAGTAGAAGTTAAACCCATCAACATAAATATTTACTCGCTTTTTCATAAAAAAAAAGCTCTCTTTCGAGAGCTGGGTCCAGTGATTTCTCACACTGGAGGGGTATTACAAATACAAATATCGGAATAAATTCCGGTTTCACATTATTTTCCCTTTGATTAATAGAACTCAAAATTTGGTTTTTTGAATAATTCTCTAAGAAAACTTATTCATATTTCTTAGAGAATTTCTGATAAAGATCCTTTTGAGGGTTACTCAAGTCAAGCATTTTGCCTTCTATAAAGGCTAACCGTATTTGATTCGTTCGCATATCTAAGGCATCCCCTTTAGAGACAAATAATGTTGCAAGCTTCCCTACTTCTAAACTTCCAACAAGACTATCTATTCCTAAGATTTTTGCTGTATTTAATGTAATCATTGAAATAGCCAATTCTGGATCAACACCATATGCGACAGCTGTTCCTGCATAAAAAGGTAGGTTTCTGGTACCCATAGCCTCCATTCTACCAGAGTTTTCCAACCCAATTAACAATCCTTTGTCGCTTAAAATTTTTGGAAGACGATATGGCAAATCAATAGGATCGTCTTGATATCTTGGCAAAGAGTGCACCCGATTTAACAAAATGGGAATATTACGATCCTTTAGCAAGTCTGAAACAATCCATGCATCATAACCACCAACCAACACTAATTCGATGTTGAACTTATCAAAGAAATAAAGGGCATCCGTAATCTCTTTGACTTGATCTGCATGAATAAATAATTTACTTGTTTTATCAAATAAAGATCCCATCGCTTCAAATCGCAGGTTCTTTTGCAAGTGAAAATCAACAGAGTGATATGCTTTTGCCTGCAAAAGAAAATCTTTGATCTGTTTTACTCTTTTTTGGTAAGCCTCATCAGCCTTCGGTTGTTTTTTACTGCTTGTTCCAAAATACTTTCGAATTCGTGGCCAGTTTAGGTGAATGCCATTATCCACTTTCAACACAGCATCTTCCCAATTCCATCCATCGAGATTAAAAATAGAAGAAGTTCCTGAAATTGTTCCGCCGACAGGTGTAACCTCAGCTATTAAAACACCATTGCTTCTTACGGTTGGCGTGATTCTTGAATCCGTGTTATAAGCCGTTAAACTTCGAATATGAGGATTAAATTGACCTACTTCATCAAAATCTCGACTAGCTCTCACTGCTTCTATTTCAACTAATCCTAAGCGTGAGTTTGGTGCTATGAAACCAGGGTAAATGTGTTGGTTATTTAGATGAATTATGGTGTCATATTTTGTTGAATCCATTCGAACATCTATTGCAGCCAGAACCATATCAATTTTGCCGTTGCGAAAACCAATTGCTGCCTTTGAAATAACTTTCCCATTCCCTAGGTGGGCAGTAGCATTAAGCAATAAAATAGATTTCTGCTGTTTTTCGGCAGGAGCTTGTGCTTGCAAAAAAAATGAGCAAGCAAAACCAATTACAAGTATTAAAATCTTATTGCTCAATAGTTTCACAATCATACAACATTTGTTTTTCCGCTTTCACTTTTTGGGTTTTCTGTCCAGCTTTTTTTT
>CAYPJC010000017.1:0-15420 GCA_964410855.1 uncultured Flavobacteriales bacterium
AGTTTACAATTCTTAATAAAATACATTATGTCTGCTTTTCAACGAATTACTTCGTATGCAACTGTGTTTACCCTACTTTGCACCGCTCTCTTTACAACAACTTCTCTACATGCTCAAGCACCTGAAGGAATTAATTACCAGGCAGTGGCTCGAAACAATAGCGGAGACCCTTTGAGTAATCAAATCATTTCAGTGCGGTTTAGCGTAATTGCTAACAGCACATCTGGCGCTGTACTTTACCAAGAAGATTACTCTGCTATTAGCACCAATGAATTTGGCCTTTTTAACCTCATTATTGGACAAGGAAGCAGAACTGGTGGCTCATTAGCAAATTTTGCAGCTATCGATTGGAGTACAGGAAGTAAATTTTTAAGAGTTGAAGTAGATGCAGGTTCAGGTTTTGAAAATTTAGGTACAACTCAAATGCTTTCTGTCCCTTATGCTTTATATGCGAAGACATCTGGCAGTGCAAGCAATACCCCAAAAGCAGGTAACGGAATTATAATTAGAAACGATACTATTATTAATGATGGTGATGTTTCAGTAAGCAATGAGTTAATTACAGCTTTTTCAATAGAACCAGGTAATGTTTTACGAATTACAGAAGCGGGAACGAATTGGGACATTGATTTAACGCCTTTTTTACCTACTACTATTGACTATCAAAGTTTGAGTTTTAGTACCAATAGAGACTCCATTTTAATAGAAGATGGAGATGGAATTGACATTCAATTTATACTTGATGATATTTCAAATAATGCAGCAAACATTGTTGCCAATCAAAATGATATAACAGCTTTAAATACTGATTTAAGTACGCTAGAAGGCAACTTTAGTACAGATTCAATTCTAACAATACAGAATGAGGACGACATTGCTACCCTTAATACCCTAATCGGCAATGTTACTGACAATCAAAATTTAGAGATTCGAAATGATTCTATTGTAATTGATAGAGGAACAGGTGTTGATATTGAGTTCTTAGCTACTGATGCTAAATTATCAGCTGACTCACTTTTACTTGGAGACAGAATCTCTACCAATGAAACTGATATAAATAATAATACCACAAGTATTACAACAAATACAACAGCCATAGCAAATGACAACGATGCCGATTCAACCAATGAAATTCAAACTTTAAGCCGATCCGGTCAAACGATAACTTTATCAAATGGTGGCGGCACATTTGTAGACGATACCTTGACGGAAGCAGAAGTAGATATTTTTGTAGCGAACAATGGGTATTTAACTTCAGAAGTAGATGCCGATTCAACCAATGAATTAATCGATAGTATTCGTATTAGAAATAGAGTATTAGAAATTTACCAACAAGGCGTCGTACAAACAGTTTCGTTTGATACGATTAACGACTCGAGAAGATTGGATTTATTTAATCGAACGATAGCCAACAGAGATAGTATTGATGCAGTGGTTGCCATTATAAATGGAATAACCAATAACGATAATGACTCAACCAATGAAATACAACAACTTTCTTTAATTGCAAACCAATTAAGAATTGATGATCCTTCAGGAATAATTAATCCAATGGCTATTGACTTATCCATTTACAATACAGCTGATAATCTAGGAAACCATCAACTAGATTCAAATTTGAGACTGGGAGCTTTTTATATTTCAGGTGATGGAGATAATGAAGGTTTATTGATTAACGGTTCTGGTAATGGCTCTTTTACTTCAGGCTTAAGGTTAAACAGCAATCAAACTGCACCAGGGTACCCTTTAAGTATTCGAGCTTCAGGCTCTAGAATTCTTGAAATTACGGATGCAGTTTTAAACACAGTTGAATGGGATTTAAATCTTGTTGGTGGTAATTTAGAATTCAATGAAACAGGAATGTCCACTCCACTTACCTTAGCAACAAACGGGCGAGTTGGAATTAATACTTCTTCTCCTGATTCTATACTTACCATAAATGGTGGAATCAAAACAACTTATTTTACATTAACAGATGGTGCAGCAAGTGGAAGCGTGTTAACTTCTGATGCCAATGGCGTAGCCACTTGGCAAACTGCTTCAACAGACACATTGGACAGAATTGTAGCCAATGACTCGAACCGAATTGTTGTAAACGATGGCGATGTAGATATTTTCATCAATAACAGTCAATCCTATATTTTCAATGAAGACTTTGTAGAAATGAGGCAAACAGACAATAACTTCCTATTCCGTAATACTCATAATGGCTCATGGAATCTTGCCTTTACCTCGACGGCTTCGAATATATTTAATCCTTCTTTTGTTGGAGGGCACAACTTTATTTTTGGACGAGATGCTAGTCGAGATATTATTTCGGGATTTGATAATATTTCTTTGGGTAATCGTAACCTTAGAGAGAATGAAACTGGAAGTGATAATATTTCTTTAGGGAGAGATGCTCTAACACTATTAAACTCTGGAAACGGAAATATTGCCATCGGTGCAGTTGCAGGTAATGCTTTAACCTCAGGGAGTAATAATATTCTTATAGGAGTCGGAGCAGGTTCAGTTGCTGCATCCACATCTAACAATATAAAAATTGGGACAGATGCAGGAAGTCAAGATGCCACCGATAATAAGCTATATATTGAAAATTCGAGTTCAACAACCCCTTTGATCTATGGAAACTTCACTTCTGATTCAGTTAAAATATTTGGAACATTAGGCGTTGGCAATGAATATTCCTTCCCAGATACAGCTGGAATAGTAGGTCAAATTCTACAGTCAGACGCTACTGGAAGTCCTATATGGCAAAACGCTGCAATATCAGGTAATGTTTTTACTGATGGCACTAATAATGCCAATCGTGTGGCTTATTGGAATAACAACACAGATTCATTAACTTTTTTCAATGATCTTTACTTTGATGTTGCCAACAATAGAATCGGTATTGGAACAACTGCCCCAACTCAAAAACTACAAGTAAACGGTGGAATTAGAGTAAGTGCGGGCTTTAATGCGAACAACGGCACACAAGGATCTCCAGCATTTAGATTCGCAGCAGATCCAAATACCGGTATGTTCTCAGCTGCTACCGATCAATTGGCTTTTACAACAGGTGGCACAGAAGCCGCGAGAATTGATGCTAGTGGAAACTTAGGGTTAGGCACAAGTACACCAGCTTATTTATTGGATGTAAATGGCACCTTATCTGCTAATTCTATCAATGTGAATGATGCATATACCTTCCCTAACACAGATGGAACAGGAGGGCAAACACTTCAAACTGACGGAGCAGGAGCTGTAATTTGGGTTTCAGCAACTGCAACTTGCCCTGTTGGCATGACCAGTGTTATTGGAAATATTTGTATTGAAACCAATGAAAGAGCTGCATCTGATTGGTACGACGCCTCACAAACGTGTACTTCGCTAGGTTATAAATTACCAACATGGTCTGAATGGTACGGTGCTGCAACAAATGCTGTTTTAACCAATGAAACAAATAACTGGGAATGGGTAAGCGATGGAACTTCAAATACTGCAAGAAAAGTAGGAAATACGGATTTAAAAAATACTGCGAATGATGATCCTGAAACAGGTTCTGCAAATTTCAGATGTATTTATTACAGATAATAGAAATGCCAATTAGGCCTCGATTGATATGAAAAAAATAACCTTATATATTTTTATTTTGCTTTGCCCTTTTTGGTTAAGAGCTCAAAATGTGTCCATTAATCAAGGAGGTGCGTTACCTGATAATTCAGCTATGCTAGATGTCAGCAGCACCAATAGCGGATTATTACTTCCTAGAATGACTTTAGTTCAGCGGAATGCACTAGTAAACCCAGCCAATAGTTTATTGATTTATCAAACAGATAATACCCCAGGCTATTATTTTAATTCAGGAACTGCGGCAATTCCAGTTTGGGATCAATTAATTACTAGTGGTGACAATTTAGGAAATCATATTGCCACACAAAACATACAACTAAGTTCAAGGTTTTTAAGTAACGATGGTGGTAATGAAGGAATAAAAATAGATAACACGGGAAATGTAGGTATCGGTTTAGCATTAATTGCTAACCCAAATGCAAGATTACAAATCGTTGAATCTGTTACAACAAGTGCCAATGATGGCGCTTTTATAGATATTCAAAACAATGCGGCAACAGCATTTTCCCTTTCAGGAATCCGTTTTAAAAATAGTTTAACAACTTCTAACACTCGGTATCAGGCTGCTGTTTGGCATCGTTTTAATAGCTCTGCATCAGACTTTCAGCTCAATTTTGCTGTCAGAGATAATTCAGCAGGCACAAATGTTGACACCGCCGATATTAAAATGACTATTAATGATCGAGGCCGATTAGGAATTGGGACAACAACCCCTTCAGAAGATATTCATTTAAGTAGAACTGGATCGGCTATCTTTTTAATTGAAGCTGACACTGATAATATTACTGAATCAGATAATCCTGCAGTTGTTATGACCCAAGATGGAGGAATTATATCTGGAAGAGTGGGCATAGAAGGAGTTGCAGGAGCAACTTTTACAAATTCTTTAGGGAATGCCCTTTATTTAGGCTCAACTACTACAGGAACACCTTTGCAGTTGGCAACTAATGGTGTCTCGAGGTTGACAATAGACCCCAGTGGAAATGTTGGTATTGGAATTAATTCACCTGGTCGACAACTTCAAATCCACTCTACAAGTGCATTCAGCTTTAGTTCATATACAACAGCATCATCAGGGTCAACAATATCTGATGGTTTAGTTTTAGGTTACGTAAATGCTATTGGCGCAGCTATTTTCAACTATGAAAATTCCAATCTAGCTTTTGGAACAAATAATGCTTACCGCATGTGGTTGAACCCCAGTGGAAATTTAGGTGTTGGCACAAGCGCTCCTCTTGCACGACTGCATTTAAGTGGAACCGGATTAGCTACAGCAATCGTTGAAAGTTCCAATACTTCTGGAACTTGGATCGCAATGCGCAATAGTTCAGTAGGAGGTCAATACCATCACATCATTTCAACAGGTTCAACTAATGGAGAAGGGCCAGGTAAGATGCTGTTTGGTTATGGAACTGGCCCTTCTTTAACAGCCATTGCCATGACAATTGAAGATGATGAGATTGGATTTAGAACTTCAAATCCAACTTCTGACCTAACAATCTTACAGAGTGCTACTTTGTTTCCAAACCCTACTACAGGAGGAATTACTTTACAAATGAGTGCGGCAGATGAGTGGCAAATATGGCACAGTAATCCATATTTAAGTTTTGCAAAAAACAATGTTAGAGTTGCATATATTAACAATACCACTGGTGCTTGGGTAACAACCTCTGATAGAAGATTCAAGAAAAATATTTCTGAGGTCGAGACAGTTCTTCAAAAGTTGAATCAACTCAAGCTTTATGAATACCACTATATTCAAAATGAAGATTCTGATAAAAAATCAATGGGTTTTATGGCCCAAGATGTACAAAAAGTATTTCCTAGCCTTGTGAGCACAGAAGACGGTTCACAGCTAGCAATAGCACGGGCAGACTTTGGCATACTCGCTGTTAAAGCGATTCAAGAGCAACAAGAATTAATTGATAAATTAAATGAGCGAATAAAAAAGCTCGAAATACTACTTAACGAATTAAAGAGTGATGAGTAACAAAGTACTGTTTTCCTCGTTTCTGTCTCTTGCTTTTATTTGCTGTTTAGCAATTACAAATCCAATTGAGGCGCAAAACATCTCCATTAATGCAAATGGGGGAGCACCTGATAATTCTGCCATGCTGGATGTTAGCAGCACCAATGGCGGATTATTAATTCCTAGAATGACTTTAGTTCAGCGGAATGCGCTGGTAAACCCAGCCAATAGCTTATTGATTTATCAAACGGATAATACGCCCGGCTATTATTTCAATTCAGGAACTGCGGCAATTCCAGTTTGGGTTCAATTAAGCACTCCTCCTGATAATTTAGGAAATCACATTACCACAACCAATATTCAATTAAATAGCAATTATCTTTCTGGAGATGGAGATAATGAAGGTATTTATGTTAACTCTACAGGTAATGTTGGTATCGGAACAACAACTCCAGCTCATCTATTAGATGTAAATGGTTCGGCAAGGGTAAATAATCTTCGTGTTAACACTATAAATCTCCAATTCGGAGCTTCAATGGAAGTTGCTAATCGAATGAATGTTATTGGAACTGGTAGTCCTAGCTTATTTGTTGGAAATAATGGAACTAATTATTTTCAGCTTATATACAATAGTGCAGGTTACGGTCAACTATTCACTTTCGGAACCGATCACATAGTTTTAAGTGCTGGAGGAAATGTAGGTATTGGCGTTACAAATCCGAGCAGCACTTTACACATCGTAGGGAATACTATTTTTCAAAATTCAGGAAATGGACGTCGTATTACCATTGATGGAAATGGAGAAATTGAGGCTGCCTCTTCTCAAAATCTATATCTAAACAGAACATCTACATCAGATTTAATTCTCAACCTAGCAGGCGGCAATGTTGGTATCGGAACAACAACTCCAGCTCATCTATTAGATGTAAATGGTTCGGCAAGGGTAAATAATCTTCGTGTTAACACTATAAATCTCCAATTCGGAGCTTCAATGGAAGTTGCTAATCGAATGAATGTTATTGGAACTGGTAGTCCTAGCTTATTTGTTGGAAATAATGGAACTAATTATTTTCAGCTTATATACAATAGTGCAGGTTACGGTCAACTATTCACTTTCGGAACCGATCACATAGTTTTAAGTGCTGGAGGAAATGTAGGTATTGGCGTTACAAATCCATCTTCTGAACTAGAGGTTATAGGTGATGTTGAAATACCTGCTATTAATGATTATACCTACAGCACGGCCAAAACGCATTACCAAAGTTTTGCTCCAACCACCTTTAATTCACTACTTCCTGATATTTTTGATTTTGGCACTTTCCTTGCCGCCGATTTTTATGCCTATTTTAGAAATGGAGGAACTGCTTTTGGTTATGCGACTGTTGAAGTTAATTTGCCTGATGGAGCTAGAGTAACTGAGTTAGAAGCATGGATTTATGATAATTTAACTACCAATCCAGTAAGAGTTGATCTTTATCGACAAGCGCTTGGATCTCCAACTGTTATTAGTATGGCTCGAATTGAATCAACTGCTATAAACGCATCAACACTCGTTCAAAACCTTACTGATAATACAATTAGTTTTGAGTTAATAGACAATGAAAATTATGCATATTTCTTATTCTTTACAGGCCGCCAAAATAGTAATGAATCGAGATTATATGGCGCAAAAGTGGCCTATACCGTAACAGAAGTAGATTAATGAAACTTACACTTAAACATATCGATAGTTTGCCTCAAAACTCTACAAAATATTTGTTCATTATCATCTGTGTGGTATTAAGCTCAGCAAGCTTATTTTCTCAAATACAGTTGGAACGATCCGTAATTAGCTCTGGAGGCAACGAAAGTTCTTCATCTTCAATAAAGCTTTCATCTACTATTGGCGAGTTATCAGTGCAAACATCGAATACAACTAACTTTATTTTTACTCAAGGCTTCCAACAACCAGTGAGTGGAAAATTTGGAGATTCCTTAAAGATTTTTATTTCGATAACCGGAGCTAGCTGTCAAGGAAGAGATAATGGCCTAGCAATGATTGACTCCATTTCAGGGTGTAAATCTCCTTATCAAATTGTATGGAGTGCAGGGGTAAATCCAGCAGATACAACTCAAGCTATAAATTTATCCCCAGGCATTTATTCTGTTGAAGTTACTTCTGCTGATGGATGTACTGACATATTTCCGTTCACCATAGGGCTAATCAATCCTGAGGAATGTGCCTTGAAGTTTTACTCTGGTATCACCCCTAATGACAGCAGAAATAATCAATGGATTATAGATAATGTTGAGTTATACCCAAGAAATGAAGTGGCCATCTTTAATCGTTTGGGAAATAAGGTTTGGAACGGAACCAATTATGATAACAATGATGTGGTTTGGAGTGGTGAAAATTTAAGTGAGAATGAATTACCTTCTGCCACTTATTTTTATATCTTCGAAGCTCAAGGAGTTGTTGAAAAAGGATGGATAGAATTAACAAGATAAAATGAATTTTAAAAAATATATTGTATTGATTTTGACTGCTTTACCATTCATTGGAATGGCTCAGCAAGATCCTACATTCAATCAATATTTCTTTAATCCGCTTACTGTAAACCCAGCTTATGCAGGGACTAGAGGTTCGCTTAGCGCTGTGGTTTTGCATAGAAGCCAATGGGTCGGTTTTGATGGAGCACCAACCACTCAAGCTTTTTCAATCCACTCACCCACTAAAAATAAAAAAATGGGGGTTGGACTGCAATTGATGAATGATCAAATTGGTCCTAAAAATACCGTTTCCATTTCTGGAGTATATGCTTATAAAATTAGACTTGCTAAAGGCCATTTAGGTTTCGGATTGCGTGCAAGTATCTATAATTATACCTTCAATTGGGACGAGATAGAATACAAAGATGAGTCTGCTTTTAGCAGTGCCCAATCTGGAAAGGAAAGCTACATGATCCCTTCCTTCGATTTTGGACTTTATTACAATGACAACCGAAATTATATAGGTTTAGAGCTTTCTCACCTCAACCAAGGGAAGATGGGAGTTGAAGGCAATAACGTAAACATTGAAAGTACCATTGAGCAATCAGCTCAAGCCATATTTACAGCTGGACGTGCTTTTCGTATTTCCAGATCTGTTATGCTTAAACCATCCTTACTAGTGAGAGCAGGCGGAAATCAACCTGCATTTATAGATTTAAACGCCAGTGTGTTATTAAAAGAAAAATTATGGCTAGGTGTTTCGTATAGGTACGATGCGAGCATTGCGGGAATAGTCGAGTATAATATCAATAAAGAACTAAGGATTGGATATTCATATGATTTTACAACAACAGCAATAGGAGCTCAAAATGGGGGATCTCATGAGATTTTTATTGGCTATGATTTTAATCTATTTAAAGCTAGAATTGTTTCACCTAGGTATTTTTAAAATTGATCTATAAAAATTTGAACTCTCTAAAATATACTAGTGTGATAAAAAAAATACTTCTTGGCTTTTGCCTTAGCTTGTTTTGCCTCTCCGCAAGTGCCCAGAGTAAAAAGTTTGAAAAAGGCATTGAAAGATATAACTTTCAAGCTTACACTGAAGCTATAGATTTATTCAAGAAGGCTTATGATGAGGATAAAACCTCAATAACTGCATTGCGGTACATAGCAAGTTCTTATCGTCAACTAAAGGATTATCAAAATGCAGAATTATATTACACCTTAGTCGTTAATTCTGATTCCGTAACTTCTGAAGACTACCTCTATTTTGGACAATCATTAAGATCAAATGGCAAGTTAATTGCCGCTAAGGATCAGTTTATGAAATTCGCAAATCAAGAAGACAATAAGTTCTTGGGAAATCTAATGTTACAGTCTTTCGATGAAATTTTTGTTTGGGAACTGGAAGGAAGTAAATATAGCACAGACACAATAGGAAATATTAATTCGTCTCTAGCTGACTATGGTCTAATTTCATATAAAGACAAGTATTATCTTACTTCAAACCGAGACGAAAGTCATACGTCTCCTGAAGAATTTGGCTGGGACGGAACTCCTTTTCTAGGTATATATGAATTAGATACAGCCTATTTTAATTCTCAATCCAAGTCTTTTTCTCTTTCAGGTGGCTCAGTGAATAGTGCTTATAATGATGGCCCTATGGCTATTAGTGTTTCAACTGGCAAAGCAGTAATTACTAGAGTAGATAATCAACTAGGAGGCAAGGATTTTATTAATCGAATGAAAATTTATGAAGGAGAATACATCAATAATAAATGGAAAAATTTTAAATCCCTTCCTTTTAACAATGATGATTATTCAGTGGGTTATGCTTGTTACCTAGATAGCGGGAAAAGCATAATTTTTGCCTCTGACAAACCAGGTGGTTATGGAGGAATGGACTTGTATATTTCTCAAAAAACAAATGATAAATGGAGTGAGTCTAAAAACTTAGGAGCTTCAATCAATACTGCGATGGATGAAATTTTTCCATACGTGAAAGGAGATCGGTTGTTTTTCTCTTCTAACGGTCATATTGGATACGGTGGTTTTGATTTATTAAGCTCAGAGAAGATTGATGGAACCTTCTTAAAACCAAAAAACCTAAAAAGTCCTGTTAACTCAATAAGAGATGATTTTGGAATTTTTTACCAAACTGATTCAACTGGTTTCTTCACGTCTAATCGTGAAGGAGGATTAGGGGACGACGATATTTATCGTTTTTATGAAAGTCATAAAATTCAAACTGTTGGAATTAGTGGCGTTTTTGAATACATGGGCCTGCCTATAAGTGGAGCTAAAGTTTTATTATTAGATGGTAATGACTCTATAATAGCCGTTTCATTTACTGATTCAACAGGAAATTTTCGCTTCAGTAAGCTCGCTTACCAAGAAAACTTTTTAATGCAAATAGAAACAGATGATGAAGAAATAGCTGAGACTGGAAAAATCTATTTGACCAATCAAAATGGGGATAAGATAAAATTGATCGAACGTCTTCGAGATGGAAATTTCCAATTTACGGCTCTTCCTGCAGAGGAATATGGACCAATTGAGTTGCTTGAAGAAGAAGATATTGATTCCCTCCCTCGCGAATTGCTTTTTGTAGGGACAGTATATGAAAAACTGCCAGGGGATTATCAAAATGAGATCAAGGTGTATTTAATAGATGATAATGGGAATTTGATTGATTCTGCCTTAACAGATGCTTATGGGAAATTTGAATTTAACAAATTAGCATTAGATGATAATCGAAAGTATTTTGTGAAAATTGATGAGTCTGATGAACTGAATATCGCTTTTAGTAATGATTACGGAAGAATTTTTAAAGTCACAGAGAACAAGGATGGAAGAGGATACAAACTAATTTCTGAATTAGATCCATCAGAAAGCCCTACAATTTCTACCAAAAAAGGAATAACAGCTGTTATAGCTAGATTAGAGTATAATGGTGAACCACTCGCCAATACAAAAGTTGAAATATATGATGAAAACAATAAATTAATCGCCACTCTATTCACTAATGAAAATGGAGAGTTTCAATACAATAAATTAAGTATAGATGGTACATACTTTTTTAAATTACCGGAAGCTGACAGTGATGTTTTAGAAAATTCTTTCCTATACGTAACTAGTATAAATGGAGATCCGCTCTACTTAATTAATAAATTAAAAGATGGAACCTTTAAATTTAATGCTTTACCATTTGATGATTATGCTGGGATTCAACTATTGGAAGAATCTGCAGTTCCTGATTTTATAGATTTTAAAGGAGTGGTATACAAAAAGCTACCAGGTGACTATAACGAACCACTTAAGGTCTGTATTCTAAACGACAAAGAAGAAATTATAGATTCAGTATATACTGACAATTACGGTCGTTTTGATTTTACAAAATTAAACTCTGAAAAAAATTATTCGTTCAGACTGGCAAATGAAGACCAATTAAACATTGCCTTAATGAATTCGAGTAACCAAATCATTGAACTAACGATCTTAGATGAAGAAGGTAGTTTCAAATATGACAAACTAACTTATATGGTTACAATATTTGATCTTATTGATGCTGTTGATCCATTTGACGTAAAGGTTATAAAAGACAATACGGTCTCAGTATATGGTCAAATATTTAGAAAATTGCCAGGAGATATGACTGAGGGTACTCAGGTATCCATTTATGATGATCAAGGAAATTTTGTTGGTATTGCAAAAACAGACACAGAAGGCAACTTTTACTATCACCGACTCAAACCAGAAAACACTTATGTTTTCAAGATTAAAAATGAAGATGGGAGCTACCAAATTCTTACTAAGGATGAATACGGAAGGGTAATTAGCACGGTTATAAAGAATAAAAATGGAGAATTTGAATACAAATCTCTTCCTTTGGATACCAACACAGTAAGTCAAATTAGTGCATTTGATGGTGGTATTAAATTTTCTTCTTCTCAAAATAAGAACTTAGACTTGGATACCCTGTTTGTATATTATCGTTTTGATAGTACGACCGTAAATTCTAAATCAAAAAAGACCCTTGCAACGTACATCAATAAAATAAAAGGGAAAGACGTAATTATTGAAGTTAATTCTTACACAGACAACAGAGGGTCAAATAATTATAATCTGAAGCTTTCAAAAAAGCGAACTGAAAATTTGATTAAAATTCTAACTAAAAATGGAATTAAAACTGAAAAAATAAGATCATCTTATTTCGGAGAATCTAATCCAGTTGTAAACTGTGAAGCAAAAAAGTGTGATAATAACGACCATGCTAAAAACAGAAGATCTTCACTCACTGTCAAAATAATCAATTAGTAATAAGCTTAATGAATTCCACTCATGAGTCTTGAACTTCCATTTCTCTACATAATTGGTATTTTAACTATAAAATGGTGGGTTGATATAACTCTACTTGCGGTTCTGATTACTACTCTTTTTCTATTTTATAGAAATCGGCTCAGAAAAATGCAATCTCAAAAAGACTTGCTTGAGACTCAAGTAAAACAGAGAACCATTGAGATTATAAAGCAAAAAGAGCAAGTAGAAAAGCAAAAACGGATGCTTGAGGATGAAAAAGAGAAAACTGAAAAGCTTCTCCTAAATATTCTTCCAAGAGAAATGGCAGATGAGCTTAAAAACAAAGGAAAAGCTACAGCAAGGTACTACCGGAGTGCCACTGTTATGTTTACTGATTTCAAAAATTTTACCTACTTAGCAGAAAAATATAAACCTCAAGACTTAGTAGCTGAATTAGATAGTTATTTTATCCGTTTTGATGAAATAGCAGAAAAGTACAATGTTGAAAAAATCAAAACTATTGGTGATGCGTATATGGCTGCAGGAGGAGTTCCCATTAGAAATAAAAGTAATGCCATTGATACAACACTAGCTGCTCTTGAAATTCAGCGTGCAGTAACTGAAATGAATGCGGCGAAGGAAAAAGTTGGAAAAAAGGGATGGGAATTGAGAGTTGGCCTTCATTCAGGAGATTTGATTGCCGGAGTTGTGGGAATAAAGAGGCTTGCTTATGATATTTGGGGGGACACCGTAAATGTGGCTTCAAGAATAGAATCAAGTGGCGAAATAGGGAAAGTAAATATTTCCGAAACTACGTATGAGTCTATTGCAGAATTTTTTGTGACCGAGTATAGAGGGAAAATTAAAGCAAAAAATAAGGGTGAAATTGACATGTATTTTGTTCATCAAATAAAGCGTGAGCTTTCTAAAAATGAAGATGGCATAACACCCAATGAAGCATTTTGGCACTATGTTAACCTTAAGTTGTATAGCAATATCAACTATAAAAATGCTGAAAAATACATTATTAAACGTCTAAGTGGAGACTTGCCAGATGGATTGCATTACCATGGGATACATCATACTAAAGACGTTTGTGAAGCAGTAGAAAGATTGGCCATTTGGGAAGGGGTTAAAGGTGAGGAGCTATATCTATTAAAGACCGCAGCACTTTATCACGATGCCGGGTTTATCGATTCTTACGAAAGTAATGAACCAATTGGTGCACAATTGGCAAAAGAAATGTTGCCAAATTTTGGCTACACAGATGAGCAGATTAATCAAGTTATTGAATTAATTGCAGCAACAAAAATCCCCCAAACTCCTCATAATCATTTGGAAGAAATTATGTGCGATTCAGATTTAGATTATTTAGGCAGAAATGATTTCTATCCCATTGCAGAAACACTCAGGCAAGAATTAATGGAGTTTGGCAAGTTAGAGGATAACCCTAAACAATGGACAGAAATGAATATTGGCTTTCTATCCTCTCATAGTTATTTTACAGCTTCATCGAAAAAAAGAAGAGAGCCTGAGAAGCAAAAAAGAATTATTGAATTAAAAGAAAAACTGAACGAATTTGCAAAGCAAAAAAGCTAAAATAATTTGAATTAGCTCCAAAATTTAAAAAAGTATTAACTTAGCTAGCTATTTTAGTGGTCATAAATGTTAAAATAATAGATAAAACTTTTAATTTGGTCGACTAAATAGCATTATTGCTTGATAAAAATTATATATAATGAAACTACTTTGTACTCTTAGTCTCTTGATATTGTTAGCTTTAACTTCAATTACTCATGCAGGCATGATTGTTTTGGAAGGAAACTACATGGGGAAAAATATTTTTGTCAAAAACCCATTTGGTGGCGCTGGAGTCGGATTTTGTGTTTTCGAAGTGACCATAAATGGCAAACTTTCGCCTGATGAAGTAAATCAAAGTGCTTTTGAAATCGACTTTGAGAACCATGATATAAAACTAGGCGATAAAGTCATTATTAATATCAAACATAAAGATGATTGCGTGCCTGAGGTATTAAACCCTGAAGTGCTAAAGCCAAAAAGCACGTATAGTACTCAAAGGATTTCATTCGATGACAACGGAGTATTGGAATGGGTCACTAATAATGAGACCGGAAAATTAGACTACATAGTAGAGCAATTTAGATGGAATAAATGGGTAAAGGTTGGCGAAGTGAGTGGCGAAGGGACTCCTGGTTCACATAAATATTCATATAAAATAACGCCTCATAGTGGCGAGAATAAAGCACGAGTAAAACAAATTGATTACACAGGTAAGCCGCGTTACTCAAAAGCTGCTGAATACACCTCATCTGCTCCTGAAATAGCGTTGTCTGAAACAAAGATAAAAGATGAAGTTACATTTCAAGGTGGAGAAACACTTTACGAAATCTATGATAAGTACGGCACAATAGTTAAAAAAGGTTATGGGCAGACTGCTAATGTTGAAAGTTTAGAAAAAGGAACTTACCACTTAAGTTTCGATAACAAAACTGAAACCGTACAAATAAGATAAAAACAAACACTATTAGAATCAAGGCCTTTCCAAAATTGGAAAGGCCTTTTTATTTTAACATCATGAGAAAAATTGAGCATTTAGGAATAGCAGTTAAAAATCTAGCTGCTTCCAGTAAAATGTATGAAAGCCTGTTAGGAAAATCTAGCTATAAAACTGAAAAAGTGGAGAGCGAAGGTGTTACTACTAAATTTTTTCAAATGGGTGAGAGCAAAATTGAGTTACTAGAGGCAACTAAGCCAGAAAGTCCCATTGCAAAGTTTATCGATAAAAAGGGAGAAGGTATTCACCACATTGCTTTTGATGTTGAAGACATTTACAGCGAAATTGAAAGACTTAAAAAAGAAGGCTTTGAGTTAATTCACCAAGAGCCAAAAAGCGGAGCTGATAACAAGTTAATCGCATTTCTTCATCCCAAATCAAGTGGAGGTGTTCTGATAGAATTGTGCCAGGAGAAGAAAAACTAAGTGTTTACCCGTAAATAAAGTTTGCAGAATGGGCTAATTTATTTTGATTGCTAATGAGGCAAAAA
>CAYPJC010000018.1:0-15112 GCA_964410855.1 uncultured Flavobacteriales bacterium
AATAGTTCAACTCAGCTAAAGCATATTAAAACAATACATCATAATTAATTTATCAAACTTCGAAACAGCATTGTATCCTTCATGGACTAAAGCATTTCTTTTCGATTCGTTATCCAATAGAAGTTCAACAGAATTTATAATTTCTGCACTGTTATTAAAATTAACAATTAACGCGTTTTTATCAGTAATAAATTCAGTTGCAATGCCAGATAAGGTAAAAATAGAAGGTATCCCGGAAGCCAATGCTTCTATGTAGGTTTGACCAAATGCTTCTATTTGAGAGTTAATAGGAACATGAATATATACATCAAAAGACTTAAATAAAGCAAAGAGATCCTTTTCAAATTCGATTTCGGTATATGAATTTTTAGGAAGTTCTTTTAGTTTTTCTTTTATTCTTTTAAAGTCAGGCCCATTAGCATTTGCAAGTAGAAGGTGTATATCATTTCTTTTTTCGATTAAAGTTTTAAAAGCCTCGATAATAGATAAATGGCCTTTCCAAAATATATATCTACCTATAACACCTATAATTTTTTTATTCGTTGGGATTCTATTTTTCTTAAAAACTGTATTGACTCTTTCTTTAGTTACATTCTTAAATTCCATTAAATCAAACCCATGATAGATTAAATGAATTTTCTTGGATGAAACTCCTTCTTTATTAATTAAAGTGTTCTCAACATTTTTAGAAATTGCAATTACATCAGTGGAAAGCCAATTTATGATTTTATCATATTTAACTGCTGACGGATAGTATTCATGATGATAAGTAGAGTGATGCCTTGTGTATATTCTCTTTTTCAAACCTAAAATTTTAGCCGCAGCTAATCCAATCAGGTTGGCTTCAAATAAGTGACAATGCACTACCTGAATTTTTTCTACTTTCAGAAATCGAACTGTCTTATAAAAAGCTGGCAATAAATCTTTTTTACTGTTGTATTTGATGTATAAGCATTTTACATTAGAATCTACCAACGTTTTAATTAATTCAGGTTTTGTTGAATTGAGGAAAACAAAGCTTATGTCTATATCTGAGTTTTCAAAGTGTAACGAAATCCACTCAAAAGCAATAGAGTAATTAATATTAGAAATAATGTAAGCTAGCTTCATTATTATTTTATCAATACGCCGACATACTTATTGTTATGTTCAATAATTACAGGAACTATATTTACACTTTCTGCAAAATGTTTAAAAGCCAGGTTATCATTGATATCATCTGAAATAAACAATCCTCCACTTTTTAATTGATTCCATATTAATGGTGATGACCACAGTCTTCCTGTATAGCTTTTATCACTATCATAATGAAATAAATCTAATGGCTGTTTCATTTTTTTTAAAGCTCTAGGAATTCCTTTTATATCAGGTAACCGTTGAAGGCGCCAGTTAATTCTTAATTCTTCAGGAATAATACACCCAACATAATCTTCATTATTCATTTTAATATATGGCATATCATTGCTAACCAAGAATGCATCACCTTCATCTTTTAAAGCAAGCAATATTGCCAATGATGACCAACCATAAGCAACTCCACTTTCCATAGCATATTTTACTTGAAACGCTCTACAAATATTATAAACAAATGAGATAGCACCTTCTCCCCCCATTTTAACAGGACAATTTTGTTCAATTTGTTTTGCTTCTTTAATATATTCAGGGTAAAGTTCTAATAAATCCTTTGATTGAGGATTTATACCTAATTTATTATAAGCTTCATCCATTGAGCATGACATACTTTTACACCAGTCAGTAGATTCTTGTCGAGTTTCTTCAAGTTTGGCATTTTTAGCCCTTTTCATAAGTTGAAACAACTGCGGAACATGAGTTGGATTTTTTAGAAACCAAAGCATAGTTTTAACTTTCTCAAGTGGGTTACTCACGATTTAATATATTGAAGGTTTGAAATATTTTTGTTCGGAAATTGCTTTGAAAGAGCAAGAATACTCAATCCATACAAGCTATACCGAACATATTTTGGCAATATTTTTAAAAATACACTCTCATTTATTATTTTTTCCAAAATAAAATCTGATGACATTATATGCAATATAAACAATCTCAGCCCTTTTTTGGGTACGTATTCTTTTGAAGAGTACTGCTTTATCAAAGGATTTATTTTTACTAAATAATTGTATGATTTTGAGTACTCTCTTTGCCTTTCTATGTAACTTTTAAAAGAGATAAAATCATCATGCCATGCTATAATACTGGGATCTAAATAAATACTAATTTTTTTATCATGAGCTCGAACTGATAGGTCTAAATCTTCAGAATCTGTCAACCTCTCATCAAAACCGCCAAGAAAAGAAAACAACTTTTGTGAAATTGAAAAGTGCGCTGCTGTAAGCAATGGAAAGTCTGAATTATGCTTAGGACTCAACATCCATTTCTTGCTTAAGTATACTTTATATTTTTGTATATCATTTTTTGATGCTATTGGGTCATCAATCTGCGAACCAACTAAAATAAAATCCTTCCTCTCCTTGTGAAAGAGCATATGTTTTTCAACTACATCTTTCTCTGGTCTCATGTCATCATCAAAGAATAGCAATAACTCTCCCTTTGCTTTATTAGCCAATACATTCCTACTCCTGGCCCTCCCCTTATTCTCCGATTTACTAAACTGAAAACTTTTGAGTTTTGTGTTTTTCGAATAATTATCCAATAGCCGTTCTGTTTCATCTATTGAACCATCTAAATGAATAATTACCTCAAAATCTTGAAAAGTCTGTTGCTCCAAAGCACGTAAAATATTCAATATTTTGTCTGCTCCATTATAGCTTGGAATACAAATGGTAATTTCAAAATTTTTCACTTGTCTAATTCTTTATATAGATTAAAGTAATATTTAGCGGCATTTTGAATATTATATTGATTCTCAATTACTTTTCTTGATTCAATTGATCTTTTCCTTGCTTCACTATCATCTAACGTCAAAACAACTTCTACTGCTTTAGCTAATTCTTCTGAAGTAAAATTTTCGGGCACATAATACGAAAAGCTCTCTTTGGCTAAAAGCTTGGTACTACCATTGTTAATGGTAATTGGAATAGCTCCACATGCCATAGCTTCCATCAAACTATTCGAAGGATAATTATTAAATTTTTGAATGGATAAAAAAACCTTCGACTTCTCAAGTAAACCTTTGTAATTTTTCTTAAACCCTGAATAAACAAAGATGCCTTCCTTTGAAAGTTTTAACAAGCTAGATTCAACTTCTAGTTGTAAGGGACCATCACCTAATAAGTAATACTTTAAATTGCTAATCCCCCTTTTCGAAAGAGTAAAATCTATTGTCTTTATTGAATCAACAAACTTCATAACTTGTTTCTGTTCGTTGAAACGTCCTGAAAAAATTATACTATTTTCCTTTAATCCAAAGTGAAAGTTATAATCTTTCGTATCTAATGAACCAGCTTGAGTTAATTTAATGTTCCTCCTAAAGAAAAACATCTTCTTTAGTCTTTTATAAATCACTGGATCTAAAATATCTATAGTATTTGATCTTAACATAATTAGATAAAAAAACAAGCGATCTTTAAATGAAAAGCGACTAATTGAATTTTCATTGTAGGTATAAATCGTCTTATGACTAATAACTTTAAACAAGCTCGCAGGAAAATTTTGATTAAAGTGAATAACTGAATTTTCAGGTATTAACTTAATTAAATCCTCGTAAATGAAATTAAATGACTTGTCTTCATAGGATTTGTAGGGTTTAATAACTACAATTTGACTCTCAAAAGCGCTAAAACCCTCAAACTCCTTAAAGGTAGTTACCTTTTCAAGGTAACCTTCACAGAAGATAAGTCTAACAGTATCTGAAAGTTTATTTAATTCTCTAAAAATCCTTAAGAATCGGATTTCCGCTCCACCGAGATGTTGACTTAATAGTAATAAGTAAACTTTTTTTTGCATTAAGTATAGCTATAAAATCTCTTAACAAGATCAAATTTATTGTCAAATATGTTTGTGTTTTTAGGTGGCTCATATCCCACTTTTTCTTTTCTCCAAGCAATTTCATCCGGTAATAAATTCGAAAAAGATTCTCTAAGGAGCCACTTTGTCCAACCTTTATTTATTTTAAATGTGGATGGAAGTTTGAACATGTATTCAACAAGCTTGTGACTTAAAAAGGGCAATCTAACCTCGACACTATTTGCCATACTATTTCGATCGGAATACTTTAGCAATGATTGCAAAGGCCCACCAAAAGTATTGTAGTGTAATTCTTCATTCAATGACCTGAAATTTAAATCGTATTTGAACTTATATTTTTTATAAGTTTCATAGTATTCTCTATGCTCTATATTTGATTTTTTCTCTTGGTAACGTAACATTTCAAGCATCCTCGGTAAAAATGGTAAGTATGATTTTAAATAATATTTATATGCTGAAGAGACTCTTAATCTGTTAATAGAATTCCCTTCATGTAATCTCTTATAGCAGTTGTATTGAGATTTCCACTGTAACTTATTTTTAAAAAATAGCTCTTCAAAGTATGAATTGAAATGCCAATGATATCCTCCCAATATTTCATCTGCTCCTTGCCCATCAAGAAGAACTTTTACATCATTTTTATGGGCAAGTTGCATGACTTTATATTGAGCTAGGACACTTAAAGAAGCAATTGGCTCATCTTGTGCATGCAGTACTTTTTCGATGACATCGGAATAATTTTCATTTCCTAAATCAACAAAATAGGAATTGAGATCATATCTTTTACTCAATAAATCAATGTATTTTTTTTCATTCTTTTCAAAGCCACTGAAGTATGCACTGAAAACCTTTTGACTCAATTTAGGCTTGACTTTTAATTGATTAATTATCGATACAATAGTTGAACTATCTAAGCCACCACTTAAACTGCTCCCTACAGTTACATCTGATCGAAGCCGATGAGAAATAGAATTGTAAAATAGTTCGCTAAACTTCGATTTTGCCTGCTTATTACTAATCGAATGGTCAATATCTTTAAAGTTGATAGTGAAGTATTTATTTAAGTTAATTCTATTATCAGAATTCATGCTTAAACTAGTAGCATGCTCAAGCAACTTTATATTATCATAAAATGTTTCACTTAAGTTGCATGGATTAGATTCAGATCCATAATACAAAAAATTAAACATCATTTGATGATTCACTTCTTTCGTTAATCCAAATGCCCACAATGCCTTTATTTCACTTGCAAAAATAAGTTGATTTTGATCCTTGTAATAATAGAATGGTTTTTCTCCAAATCGATCACGAGCACAAAATAATTTCTGTTCCTTTTCATCCCAAATTGCAAAGGCAAACATTCCATCAAATCTAGATAAACATTCCTCGCCCCATAAATGAAAAGCAGCCAAAACTACCTCTGTATCTGTATCTGACTTGAATTGGTAACTTTTCGATTTTAAAATATCTCGCAATTCCAAATAATTGTATATCTCCCCATTATATGTTATGGAATACCTATTATTGGCATAATGCATGGGTTGACTTCCTGATTCCGACAAATCTAATATTGATAATCTCCTATGACCAAAACCAACATTGCCTCTTTTATTTATCCAAAACCCTTCCCCATCAGGTCCTCTATGCTTTAGCGAATCAGTCATTAACTTTAACTTGTGAGGATCTACTTTTTCCCCATCAAACTTGATTATTCCAGCAATTCCACACATTATTTATTTCTTCTAAAAATTTTATTCAAAAAATTATTTACGACTACGCTTGACATTAAATTACTCCTATATAAAAAATAATAAATTAATGGAAAATACAATACTGCAAACACCGAAAGTTTTAAAAAATCAGAAGTAACATTTCTTGTTAGAAAGTAAAGTATTATTGAAAGAAATATAGATGACCCTAGTAATTTAATAACGCCCAATACATTGAATAGCTCATGAAATTTTGCCTCAATTACTTTCATTGATTGTCTCATTAAAATGTAAGCAAACACAAAAAGGCTTATTACAGTAGAAATTGCAGCCCCAATAATACCAAACTGAGTAATAAGGAAATAATTAAGAACTACATTCAATACAAAAACAAAAACATAAGAATAAAGAATTGTTTTTGATTTGTTTGCTGCAATTAATACATCATGATAATCATTCACCCTCATTAGGATTGTCAAATTAAAAATGGCAAAAACTATTGCACTTGCTTGATACTTTTCCCCCAGATAAACTTGAATAATATCGGATGAGTTAAAAAGTAGAAAAACCAAAACTGGATAGGTCAAAACCATGGTATTCATAATCACCTTTTTCTTCAATGTAATTATTTCAGAAAATTTTCTTTTTGCAAATAGTTTAGAAATTTCGGGCAAAACAATTGCAGCAATTGAGCCATAGATAGTTGCAATAAAAGGGACTTCTATAGCACCATTACGATAAATTGCAAAAGATTGTACACCTTCAAATTTACTCACCATAATACCGTCAATGTAAAGAATTCCTGCACCAAGTAGGCCAGTAAGTCCCAGGGGAAACCCTTTTTTTATTTGTTCAAATGACAGTTTAAACCCTTCGTATTTTAGAAATACAAAATCCTTCACGTTAACTAAACCTGTTATTAATCTAATAACTTGACTAATTAATATTGCTATAAAAGCAAGTGTTAACGAATGATATACTTGAATAACATATACCACTAAAAGCACCTTAAATAAATTAGTTATCACAGCAATTTTTACTGACAACTTAACTTTATCATGGTAAATAAAATATGAATTAATTACTTGAAACGGCAACTCCAAAACAAGTGCGAATGAATATATTTTAAGATAAAATGCTAACCTATCATTTGACAACCATGCTGAAATTAAACTTGAAGATGCAAATAACAAAATAGCTCCTATAGATGCTAATCCAAAAGCAGCAAGTAGGTTTGAAGAAAAAACAACCTTTCTATCCCTATCTTGATTCAAATAAACATAGATGATTTGAGGTAATCCAAAAGAAAGAAGAGCAGCAAGAAATGAAGTAACTAGAAGTACTTGACCATAAGTACCATAATCTTCATAGCTAAATACTCTAGCCATATATGGGAGGAATAAGAAATTAACCAAAACATTAATTCCTTGCCCTAAGCTTAAAGTGGCTATTTTTTTAACTTTTGACATTTGAAATACCTAAATCAGTCCAATTTATGCGTCAAAAGTATCCTTTTAATTAGTTAATGCACAAAAATTAATAATACCTTTTAGTCAAAATGGCACTTAAAGTCAATTTGACTAATTCTAATTATTTTCAGCGATTAAATCAAAATGGCAGTTCGTAAATGAATAATCGGGGCTAATTATTTCTCCTGTCTCCGCATTCCTTATTTGCTTGTATTTAAGATCTTCTTTTAAAAACTTTACAAGACTAGTAGCTGAATCACCAACTGCTTTTAAGTGATTATCATCCAATTCTATAAACAATCTAGGTGTATGGCTTAAAATACTTGACTTACCTCCTTTTAACACTTTTAATTCAAAACCTTCGACATCCATTTTTATTAAGTCTATTCGATTTATTGAATTAATTTCTAACCATTTATCAAGTGTTTCTACTTGAATTTCAGCAACATTATCATCAACAACAGAATAAGAAATACGATTCATTCCTCGATTTGATGATGTATCTGTAACCATCTTAAATTTTCCACAACTATCACCTAAACCAATGTTTGAAACTTGTATGTTTTCAAAGTCATTTAGTTTAATATTTTGTAGACATGAATCATAATTCAATTTGTCTGGTTCAAATCCAAACACTCTCCCATTATTACCAATTTTATTAGCAAAACTCAATAAAGTTGAGCCAATATTAGTTCCAATATCTAAAACATAATCATTTTTATTAGCCATTAACAGTAACCTGTCCTGTCCCAAGTCTTTAAATTGAAAATAGATATAATGACCTACATAATCATAGATATCTACTCTTAATAAAATTCCGTCCTTCTTAAATTCCCTCCAACTTCCCTTTGAATATTGATAATTATTCGGAATTACTCGAGCCAATAGACTATTCGGACTTTTTCCAGAGACTGTTTTTCTGAGAATATTTTCGAGAGGTCTAAACTTCAGTATTCTTCTAAAGAAATTAAATGTTGCAGTTTTAGTTTTCATTTAAAACGTTTTGAATGGCGAAAATAGATGATTTTATGAATAATTCATTTCTATCTACAATATCATTTTTTGAAACTTATAGCATGAATTTGTTAAAAAAAACATGCTCTTTCTAAACATCATTTCTAAAAAGGCTGTTACCTTTGCGTTATCAAAAAATTAAGAACGAAAAGAATCAATATTCTTCAAATTTTCGGAATTTAAATCAAAAACAAATTTTATGAATGAGTACGGAAGAAAAGCTGAAAAAGCTTCTATTTCTAACTTGGGACTTTCCAATGTAGCAACAGCTTATTGGAATTTAGACCCAGCACAACTAGTTGAAGATTGCATTAATAAGGGAGAAGGTGTTCTCGCAAATAATGGTGCATTAGCAGTTGACACAGGTGAGTTTACAGGAAGATCCCCAAAAGATCGTTTTATAGTAGAAGATGATATTACCAGAGACGCTGTATGGTGGGGAAATGTAAATATCAAATTTGATTCAAAAAAGTTTGACAACTTATACAATAGAGTTACTTCCTACCTAAGCGGCAAAGAAATTTATGTTAGAGACGCTATTGTTTGCTCGTCTGATAAGTATAAATTAAATTTAAGAGTCATCACTGAATTTGGCTTCTCAAATTTATTTGCTAGCAATATGTTTCTGCGGCCAACTCATTCAGAAATAGATAATTTTGAAGCAGAGTGGAATATTATTTGTGCACCTGGTTTTATGGCCGACCCTGAATTGGATGGAACACGTCAACACAACTTTGCCATCATGAATTTCTCTAAGAAGATTCTTCTTATTGGAGGAACAGCTTATACTGGTGAAATTAAAAAAGGAGTCTTCTCAGCATTAAATTTCATTCTTCCGCACCAAAAGAATGTACTTTCTATGCACTGCTCTGCTAATGTTGGAAAGAATGGCGATACTGCTGTTTTCTTTGGGTTGTCAGGAACAGGCAAAACAACTTTATCTTCAGATCCAAACAGAAGATTAATTGGAGACGATGAACATGGTTGGGATGATGATTCTGTTTTTAACTTCGAAGGCGGTTGTTATGCAAAAACCATTGATTTAAGTGCAGAAAAAGAGCCTCAAATTTATGATGCAATTAAGTTTGGAGCCTTGTTGGAAAACATCAATTTCAAAGATGGAACGACAGAAGTAGATTATGAAAACAGCGAAAAAACTGAAAACACAAGAGTCTCGTATCCAATAGACCACATTGACAACATTCAACCAGGTTCAATTGGAGCTGCTCCAAAAAACATCTTCTTTTTAACAGCTGATGCATACGGTGTATTGCCTCCAATTTCTAAGTTAACTAATGGCCAAGCCATGTATCATTTTATTTCAGGCTATACTGCAAAAGTTGCTGGCACTGAAGCTGGAATTACAGAACCACAAACAGCTTTTTCAGCTTGTTTTGGGGCACCATTTATGCCTTTGCATCCAACAAAATATGCTGAAATGTTGGGCGATAAAATGGAAGGAAATAAAGTAAATGTCTGGCTCATTAACACTGGTTGGTCAGGTGGAGAATATGGAACAGGTTCAAGAATAAAATTAAAATACACCAGAGCAATGATTACCTCAGCTCTTGAAGGTAAATTGAATGATGTTGACTATGAAAATCATGAGGTATTTGGATTGGCTATGCCGAAAGAATGTCCAGATGTTCCTTCTGAAATACTCAACCCAAAAAATACATGGTCAAACAAAAATGAATATGACCAAAAAGCGAATAAACTAGCTGATTCTTTTGTTAAGAATTTCAAACAATTTGAAGACTTTGCCAATGATGAAATAATGGCAGCTTCTCCAAAGGTTTCTGAACCAGCTTAACTTTAATTCAAAATCTAAAAAACCGCCTCTGGGCGGTTTTTTTTTCTTTAATCGATAATGAACCATGCTTTGCATCCATCACCATTCTACTGATCCTTATTTTAACATTGCAACAGACGAGTATATCTTCAAACATATTAAAGAAGATTGCTTCATGCTTTGGAGAAACGATAATGCCATTATTGTAGGGAAACATCAAAATACATTAGCAGAAATCAATGTAGATTATGTTAAAGAAAAAAAAATAAAGGTAGTACGTAGACTTTCGGGTGGTGGAGCGGTTTATCATGACTTAGGAAACCTAAATTTTTCATTCACAAGAACTGGAGAAAATACAGAGGTTGTTGATTTTCAACGCTACACAAAACCTATTCTTGAAGTACTACAACAATTAGGCGTTGATGCCAAATTTGAAGGTAGAAATGATTTAACCATTGATGGTAAGAAATTTTCAGGCAATGCTGAACATGTCTTTAAAAACAAAGTTCTTCATCATGGAACTGTTCTTTTCTCTTCAAAAATGAAAGATGTTAGTGGTGCTCTAAAAATTAGCCCTTTAAAATATAAAGACAAAGCTGTTAAATCAATCCCAAAAAGAGTTACCAACGTTGAGGAGCATTTGGCAGATAAAATTTCCATTGAAGAGTTTACTAAAAAAGTAATGAATCACATCTTAACGACTTATGAAGATTGCAAGCTTTATGAATTTAGTAAAAATGACTTAGATGCCATTCAGAAACTGAGAGACGAAAAATACGCGACTTGGGAATGGACTTATGGGCACTCCCCAAATTATAATTTCAGACAAGGAATTAGAACTAAGGGTGGAACGCTAGAAATGAACCTTGAAGTAAAAAAAGGAATTATTTTAGAAGCAAAGATATTTGGCGATTTCTTTGGTGTAAAAGAGGTAAAAGATATTGAAAATTCACTTATCGGCCTGCCTCATGACCAAGAAAAAATTAGAACTAAACTAATGGAATATGAAATAGATTCGTATTTCCACCAATTAACGCTCGATGATTTAATGAGTGCGCTCTTTTAAGAAAACTAGATTAATAATTCATTAAGTCAGCAATAGCTTTCTTTAAATCCTTTTGAGGCAAAAAATTGTCTTCCAATGCTTTTGTAAAAGGCACTGGAGTATCTAAGGAAGCAAGTCTTTTTACAGGAGCATCTAAATATTCAAAACAATGTTCATTAATTCCTGCAGAAATTTCACCACCAATCCCACCGAACAAAGTGTCTTCATGCAAGATTAAAACCCTTCCAGTTTTTTTAGCAGAAGTATAAATACTGTCCCAATCCAAGGGAACTAATGTTCTTAAATCTAATATATCTCCATTATAACCTTCTTCTTCAAATGCTGTTTTTGCCCAATGAACTCCCATTCCATAAGTTATAATGGAAAAATCAGGCCCTTCTTTTATCAAATTAGCCTGACCAAAAGGTAAATTAAAATAATCCTCGGTCACATCTTCTGATATACTTCTGTATAGTGCTTTATGTTCAAAAAACAAGACAGGATTCGGATCTTCAAATGAAGTGAGCAATAAACCTTTAGCATCTGAAGGAGAAGAAGGATAAACTACTTTTAAACCAGGAATATGAGTGAACCAGGCTTCATTACTTTGGGAATGAAATGGCCCAGCAGCAACACCAGCACCAGTTGGCATTCTAATAACTACATCTGCATTTTGTCCCCATCTCCAGTAGATTTTTGCTAGGTTGTTTACAATTTGATTAAAGCCTTCACTTACAAAATCCGCAAACTGCATTTCCATCATGGCTTTAAAACCATTCATCGATAAACCCAATGAACTACCAACAATGGCAGCTTCACAAAGCGGTGTATTTCTTACTCGATGTTTTCCATATTTCTCAACTAAACCCTCTGTGGCTTTAAAAACTCCTCCATATTCCGCAATGTCTTGACCCATTAAAATGAGGTTGACATGCTTTCCCATGGCTAAATCAATACCATTTGCAATGGAATCAATAAGTCGCATAGACTTTTTAGTTCCCTTTTCGGTAATAGTTTTAAATTCAAAAGGAGCATAAACATCATTTAACTCAATTGCAGTGTCAGGTTCAATTTCCTCTTCATTGAAAGCAAATTCAATTCCTTCATTAATTTTAGTTTTTATATTAGATCTTAAATCCTCAATCAACTGATCATCAATAATTTTATTTTCCTTTAAAAATCGCTCATAGTTCTTTAGAGGATCCTTTTCTTCCCATAACTCAATTAGCTCATTTGGAACATATTTGGTACCCGAAGCTTCTTCATGTCCCCTCATCCTAAAAGTCATACATTCCAAAATAACCGGCCTTGGATATTGTCTGATTGAACTTGCTAATTCCTTTATCTTCTGATTAACTTCTAAAATATTATTCCCCTGAACTTGATGCGCCTCCATACCATATCCAATTCCTTTATCTATGAATTGACGGCATCTAAATTGTTCTGCAGAAGGAGTTGATAAACCATAGCCATTGTTTTCAATAACAAAAATGATAGGCAAATTCCAAACAGCTGCAACATTTAAAGATTCATGAAAGTCTCCTTGACTAGTTGCTCCATCACCTGTGAATGCTAGAGTTAATTTTTTATTTTGCTTTAACAAGTTCGCAAGAGCTATCCCATCTCCTACTCCAAGTTGAGATCCTAAGTGTGAAATCATCCCAATTATGTGGTGTTCCTTGCTTCCAAAATGAAAGGATCGATCTCTGCCTTTTGTAAAACCTGACGCTTTTCCTTGGAATTGAGCAAATAACCTTTCATAAGTCACCCCCCTTGAAGTAAATACGCCTAAATTTCGGTGCATAGGCAAAATATACTCATCGTTCTCAAGACCTAAAGCACAACCAACAGAAATAGCTTCTTGGCCAATTCCCGAAAACCATTTTGAGATTTTTCCTTGCCGCAATAGAATAAGCATTTTTTCTTCAATCATTCTAGGCTCCAACAAGCCCATATAAAGCTCAATTAGCTGATTGTCAGTAAAATTGGTTCGATCATAGATAATACCCATATGCCTGTTGATGCTTTTCTAAAAGGTGTAAAGTTATTTCTATTTATTAACTTTGGATGGCCTTACAACTTAATTCTTTAATAAATGAATTGGCAAGAAATTATCGTTGGCCTTTTAGCAATTTTAGCTGTATTTTATATAATCAGATTTTTTTTAAAACTCAATAAAGAGCACAAATGTGATGATTGTGGCTTAATGGATTTGAAAAAAGAAAAGGATCGAATTAATCAAAAGTTAAATTCTTAACTAAGCCATTGGATAAAGAAACTAGTAATCAAGTCCACAGCCTGTAACTTTTCTTATTTTTGAATTTATGAGAAATGTGGGTAAGATGTACCTTTCTTTATTGCTTAAGACCGCTGTTGCATTTTTCGTTTTCACGACCTGTAGAATCTTATTCTATCTCTTTAATTACTCCTACTTCTCGAATATTGAATTCATTAATATAATTGGAGGAATTCGTTTTGATTGGATGGCAGTTACAATGCTTTACCTGCCCTTTTATTTTGCTCATTTACTATTCTACAAAGGCAAATCTATCTTTCTAAAAGTATTATTTCATTTATCAAATACGATTGCCATTCTATTGAATTGTCTTGATTTAGTGTATTTTAAATTCACTTTAAAAAGAACCACTGCGGACTTGTTTCGAACAAATGGAATAGAGAATGATATAGTAAGCTTAATTCCTACCTTCTTCTTAGACTTTTGGTATGTTTTTTTAATCGCGATAGGGTTATTTATAGCATCCATTAAACTGTACCGTAAAACTGAAAACTTAGATATTGAGTGGCCGGGATTTATAAATTATGTTCTTTTTATTGCGCCTGCTTTTGGTTTGATTACTCTGGGGTACCGTGGAGGATATCAATATAGACCTTTGGGGGTAATACAAGCAGGAGAGTATGCTGATTCTAAGAATATCCCGTTTGTTCTTAACACTCCATTTACAGTTTTAAAGTCTTTAAATGAGAAAGAACTAAAAAAATTAACTTATTTCAAGGAAGACAAATTAAATTCCATTTACTCTCCAATTCAAAAATTTAATGGTAATGATTCTATTAAAAACCTTAATGTAGTTTTAATTATAGCTGAAAGCTTTTCTAAAGAATACATTGGTGGCTTAAATGATTATCCAGGATATACTCCATACTTAGATAAAATTATTGAGCAAAGCTTAGTATTCGAAGATGCATTTGCAAATGGAAAGAAATCTATAGAAGCACTACCGGCAATCTTATCAGGAATTCCAACACTAATGAATAATTCTTACATCTCTAGTAAGTATAGTGCAAACAAAATAAACGGGATTGGTAAGTTTTTAGGAACAAGAGGTTATGAGACCATTTTCTATCATGGTGGAGAAAATGGGACCATGGGGTTTAATGCTTTTACGAACATTGCAGGAATTTCTGAATACGTTGGCAAGGATCAATACCCAAGTAATTTAGATTATGACGGGAATTGGGGAATCTTTGATGAACCATTTCTTCAGTTCTGCTTGAAAGATATTAATAGTCGAAAGAAACCCTTTTTCGCCACTGTATTCACCTTGTCTTCTCATCATCCCTACACTGTTCCCGATGAGCACAAAGACAAATTTAAAGGAGGACCGCTGCCAATCTTAAAAAGTATTGAATATGCAGACTATTCTATCCATAAATTTTTAGAGGCTGCTAAAAAAGAAGAATGGTTTGATAATACCTTATTTATTATAACTGCAGATCACACCTCCCAAAGCTTTAATCCTGAATACAATAATCATTTGGGTATGTATGCCATTCCCATTATTTTTTACGCACCAAAATTCATAAAACCTGGCCGATCTAAGCGAGTTAGTCAACAATCTGATATTTTCCCTTCTGTGATCGATTTCTTAGGGTATCAAACCGACATTATCTGTTTTGGCCAATCTGTTTTTGATGAAGATAAACCATCTTTTTCAGTAAGTTTCATCAATGGTATTTATCAACTGATTAATGAAACTTATTGTTTACAATTTGATGGAAAAAAAACAGTCCGGTTTTATAATCGATTAGAAGACCCTAATTTGTCGACTAATCTAGTAGAAAATCCTGCTATTGATACAACGGATCGTTTTGAAATGGAAACTAAACTTAAGGCAAT
>CAYPJC010000019.1:0-9990 GCA_964410855.1 uncultured Flavobacteriales bacterium
CCACAGCAGTTGTTTGAAATTCGAAGATAGTGAAAAAGCGAAAAGCACTGAACGTTCTCCGTCCCAATATCTGTTCCTTACTCATCTTTATAGATTCAGCTTAGCCGTGCAAGCTATGAAAAGCAAACCTTAACAGCTTTTTAACGGCTTACTTTATACAACTGATTTTAGGTACAAGAATAGCACATGCCATACTACATGGTGTTGGCCTACGTTTTTATATGTTCTTTAAATGCATTAACAGTAATTTTCATTGACTTCCTCTTTACATATCTGATAAATAGATAGAAGCAGAGCGGAATAATTAACACAACTATGAACAGAATATATGTTCCTTTTCCATTGGATAAGACTCTCAGTGGTTCAGAGATAATCAAGATTGGAAGTCCTACTGACCAAAGAAAAAATAAGATTCTACCAATAGGATTTAGTGAGTAAGTTAACTTCACCTTATTGTCAATGATTTTACCTTTGATAATTGGATAAAGAAAACCGCTCCATAAATCATTTCTCCATATCTTAAATTCATCGTTTTGGATCTTACCGCACCATTGGAATCGAAACCATCCGCTCTTAAAATGGCTTAATAATGTATTAGGCATCTCATGCACTATAAGTTGCTCTATTTTTGTTTTAGTATTCATTCAATGTTTGCCAACATATCGATAAAGTGTATTAATACACTTTATCCACATTATGAGAGTGATTTAAGTAATTCATTTTCTAAATAAGGATGTCATTCATCAATCTTGTATTAACCGTACACTAATTGCAAATCCTGTTGCTGGGTTGGTAAACCTATAGCAAGATGGGTCGCTGGTTACTAATCTTCTTCTAAAAATATTTCCACCACCTGCATCTGTATCTACCCACAGGTAAGTCCTATTGTTTAGTGCAGAATAGCTTCCTCCAGACCTAAAACCAGCTAATGGAAAATTTAATCCAGAAGTACCTCCTTGTTTTAGTTTTGTTCCTTGATCAGTACCACGAGGAGTTCCGTAATTATTAATGTTTAAGTCTGAATTAGGCATTCCTAAATGCGTTTCTAACGCTTGCTACTCAACATCTGTTGGTAAATGCCAGCCTGGTGGGATTGCCATGGATACATTTGCCCATTCATACAAACGCCCGTATGTAGCATCATTTGAGGGTACATTATTATAACTGTACGAACCTGTAGAATTATACTTTAGGTTTTCCGTCATCCATATTTGCGTTCCTATTTTTATGGTTCCATAGCTTTGCGCATCTCTACTATCTATAAACTTTTTCATACTAGGAGTGGAGAAGTTTCTCGTTTCACTTGGTGTGGTGTGTGTTCCTGCAGTAGCATCGACTCTTAAATAGTAAGTTTCACCTAGTTCGAGAGTATCTGAAATATAGGTGAGCCCTGCCTGAGAATTACTTACTAAATTTAGGTTAGAAGAGTTTGTTCCTAAATAGACATTATAAGTAATGCTATCAGCATCAGGATCAATAGCCGCAGACCAACTAATAGAAATAGGGCTTGAAATGTTAGTGTCATTTTGGGCAGGAGCACTAATAAATGTAATAGCACTTGGAGCAGAATTAATAGTGCCGATAGGGTCAATTTTTTCATCCTTTTCACAAGAAATAATTGTGATTAAAAGGGTTGCTACTAGTAAATGGTATTGATTTCTAATAATTTTCATATTTATAGAAGTATTGATTTTTAAATTTTATAACTCAAAATTAACCTTTCTTGCTTGCCGGCATTGGTAAACTTCTCCACATAAGATTTAGAAATGACTTTTTCTAGGAAATTTACATTGTTGAAGTGTTGATCTCATTTAGCTATTAATAAATAGCATGTAACCTTTCATCTTTTACAGTTTTATCATTTTTATATTGAAAATGGATTTCCTTTCCCTGTTTCACATAAATCGCGTAGACTTACTAAATATTTGTGCCAACCAAATGTTGTGCTTGCGTATGCATCATTTTCTTTATTCCAGTTACTATGAGAAAATCGGACTCTGGTTTTGTTTTCATTTCTATCTAATGAAAATGACATTACTGTATTCAACCATGCAGGACTTGTATGTCCAACACATTTCCATGAAATACTAGAGTCACTTTCATCAATTAATTCAAAATCCATTTCTGCCATGTCTCCAAATTTTACAATTTGATGTTTGCCATTTATTGTTGCTCATCACACCACCAAACCTTGAAATTTTTGATAGTTTCGAATACTTTGTTCTGATCATGCTTAATGTGGTATAAATATTTAATTGTATTCATAATAATTTGATTTAGATTGATAATTTGTTTTATACGAACTCAATTTACAATTTAATTTCCATGTCTTCTCTAGCAAGTACACAATTGAGATTTTTTTTTTGACATTCTTTTTCTTTTCCGATTCTCCTGGAGTTTCATCGGAGACGGCTAAGACGATTGTCTCAATACTGTGGCGGTAATTCTCCTTTAAACAGCAAAGCCACGTCTGGCGTGGCTTGTAGTGTGTGACTTGTCAGGGGTTTACTTCAAAAACTTCGTTCCTTGTTTCCTCTGCATAAATACTTCGATAAAACTCAGCACATCGCTTCTCACCTCAAAATACTATAAACCAAAAATCCCCACCATTAGGTGAGGATTTCTGCTTTAGTGACTTGTCAGGAATTCAACTTAAAGAATATTTTCTTTTGGTAAAGTATTTCTCCCTCAATTTTAGATTTGTTATAATCTCCTTTCTTTAGTCGAGTTACAGAGGTTTTTGAAATTCCGTAGGCAATCAACAAATCATAAATAAATTCCTCTTTAGAGAAATTATCTATTATAGTTTGCACGTTATGTTGTATTTCTGTTGATTTCATTTTAAACTTCTAATTTATTTAAATGGCGCATTACTTCACGTAAAACGGTTTCAAAGTCTGGTAAATCTTGAATTTGGTCTGCCATAGATTTTTGCCAACGGCCTTTGTATTGTGGTAATCTTTGTTCAAGCTTAGTATGAAAATCTATTGGATTTATTGCTTTGTTTTTACATTTCTGTTTAAACTCCGAAATGTAGAAGTCAACATCCATTTTATGTATTTCCAATAAATACCAAATATCATAAAAATCACGAGCTTGCATTCTTTGTATTACGGAACGTAGTTTTTCAACCAATACTTCTTCCAAAGAATAGCAAAGTAGTTGGTGTTCTTCTTGGTCTGTATAATCAATAAAAACATCATTAAGCACAGGCTCAAAAACTAGTTTTTCACTTCTCGAAATATCAACTTTCACTTTTTTATTTGCTCCCAAACCACCAAGTGGACCAATATAGCTGATGTAGAAATTGATTCCACCCTGCCTGTCCGGCAGGCAGGTATCTTGATGTTCGTTATTGTCAATAATTTCGAGTGGAATATTAGCTTCTTCTTTGATATACTCAAATACTTCTGTAAACCATTCAAATATTTGTTCGTTGCGTATACCATCAAATCAAGGTCTTCCGAAAAACGGTAGCCTTTAAAATAGACTTTCTTTAAAACCGTTCCGCCTTTAAAAACAATTGCTTTTGAAAGTACAGTATGTTGAGATATTCCTTGAAGAATCCAAGAAAGCATATAATCCTTTTCAATTTGTTGGTCACGCACACCAACTGCACGAGCTTTATTTTGTAGTTCTCCTGGTTTTATCACGTGTAAATGGCAGATTTAATGGTTTCTGTTTCTAAATTTTGTTGAATGCTCCAACGGCTAATCATCTTTCCTGATTTAGGTAATTCGGTATCTAGAAGCACATAAGAAGCTGTTTTTAGTTTGTTAAGTTTCGGAATAATATCAGTTTCTATTTCCAATATTTCTAATATAAAACCTAAACGCTTAATAACTGCTTGTGATTTGAATCGTTCTGCATATTCAAAAAGTTTATCGAACTTAATTTTATCTTTTGAAGTATAAATTGCTCTTGCCACTTCAACAATTCCACCTGCATAATCAGGTTTAAATAAACAGTCGATAAATGTTTTTTCTAAATCTGAACAAAGGACTTTGTTAAAGCTATCAATCCATATTTTTTTGGCTCCAAAAAAGTGGTTTTCGTTATGGTAAATGAATTGAAAATCAACATTCTTTATTTTAATTGTTGAAGGGCGGAATTGTTTTGGAACAACAATTTGTTCTTTCAGTGATGGTTGAGTAATCAAATTATGTATTTGCAATGCTGAGTAATAGCCAATATAGTGATTGCTTCCTTTTGTAAGGTGTCCTGCAATAATGTGCCAATCAGGCATAAAAGATTCAGCTTCTTTTTCATAAGGAATGATAAAGTATAAACCTTTTTTTAAACGCATTAAGAGTCCTCTTTTTACCATATCGCTCAATAACTCCTTTAAGGCACTATTGCTTGAGTTTGGTAATGCATTTACTGCTTCAGCATAAGCAAAACAATTTTGGTCTAACTTATTAAAGTAAGTCAGAATATGGTTTGATTGCGTTGATATGTTTTTTATTCTCATAGTTTATATGTCAGCTTTAAACTGACTACAATGATACAAATAATTATTTCAAATTAGCGCAAAAAATTATTATTTAATGTATTTAGGTCAGTTTTATTCTGTCTAAATCGATATGAAACATAATTTATTGGATTTGGGTGGCGGTGTAATTCCTTTTTGTTTTTGACATAATGCTAAATTTAATACTAGCAATCATATCTTAACTCTATGTCCGGTTTAATGTAGCACTTCCACACTGCCGGTAGGTGATCTATTGCCGGTCTTTGAGAAGAAATAAATTTTGACATTTTTTTCTTTTCCGATTCTTCTGGGGTTTTACCGGAGACGGCTAAGACGTTTGTGTCAATACTGTGGCGGTTATTTTCGCCTTTAAACAACAAAGCCACGCTAGGCGTGGCTTGTAGTGTTTGACTTGTCAGGGGTTTACTTTAAAAACTTCGTTTCTTGTTTTCGCTGCATAAATACTTCGATTAAACTCAGCACATCGCTTCTCACCACAAAATACTATAAAGCAAAAATCCCCACCATTTAGGTGAGGATTTTTGCTTTAGTGACTTGTCAGGGGTTCGAACCCTGGACCCCATCCTTAAAAGGGATGTGCTCTACCAGCTGAGCTAACAAGTCAAAGAAATAATTTCTTTTTTTCGGACTGCAAATATAGTAGGCTTGCTTGAATTGACAAAACACTAAAACCTATTTTTTTGCAAATAATTTATTTAGCACTTAATAACCTGACTATTAATTTATTGGATTATTTTTGCACGCTCAAATTTGGCATTTCTATCCAATAAATAGCGATAAGTGGCCAAGGTTCTTAGCTTTTTTGCTCCTAAGTTTTCTATTACGTGAATCATTTTGGGATTAAAATCACCAATCCAGGTAATTACTACATCTTCGTATTTTTTCTTTTTCATTAATATTTCTCGACATTCATCAAAAATTGCTCCTTCTAAACCTTTTCCCTGAAAATCAGGGTCGATGCCAAAAGCTAATCCAAAAAAGGTAGTGCATGATCCTTTAAATTTATGGTACAAGAATTTTAATTTTCCGAACCAATTTAAATTTCCGGCAACATGTTTAAATATTTGATTGATTTCAGGTAAAGCAATAAAAAACCCAACAGCTCGACCATCATAATATGCGAAGTAAATAAGGTCTTCATCTAAAATAGGCTTAATGGTATTCATAATTGTCATTGCTTGACGTTTTTCCATGCCTGCAAAACCTTCATGTTTTACCCAAGCCCTATTATAGATTGTTCTAAAATCTTCAGCGTACTTTTCTAAATTATTTTTTTTAATAGTTTCAAAAGTATACTTCGGGTCCCTTCGAATCCTAAGTGATTTTTCCTTTAACAACGGAATTAACTCGTCCTTCGTTTTCCGGTAAAAAATATACTGCTCATAATATTTTTCAAAACCATACTTTTCGAAGAAGGTAACGTAATACTCTGGATTATAGTTTTGGTTGTAATATGGAGGATATTCAAAGTTTTCGATAATTAATCCCCAAAATTTATCTTTTTCACCAAAGTTAATAGGGCCTTCTATTACCTCTATACCTTTTGATTGAAGCCAACTTTTTGCACTATCAAACAATAAAAATGCTGCCTTTTGATCATCAATGCATTCAAAAAAGCCAATACCCCCTAATTGAAGTTTAGCTTTTTTGTTGCTTTTTTCATTTACAAATGCTGCAATACGTCCAATTGTTTGACCATTCTTAGTTAATATCCATCTTATGGCTTCACCATGTCTAAAAAACTTATTTTTAGCAGGGCTAAAGACTTTCTCGATGTCTTGTCTTAAATGGGGAACCCAATGAGGATCATTTTTATATATTTTGAAAGGAAGTCTTAAAAAATCTTCTATTGTTTTTTGATCTGAAACTTCTATGATTGACATGCTTCGGTTAAATTTGAAATCCAAAACAAAACTAAGAATTCCAAGAGGCTAATGGTAGATATTAAAAATAAGGTAGTTATTATTAGTGGTGCCTCTTCGGGTATAGGTAAGGCTACAGCCTTATATTTTGCCAAGAAAGGGGCTAATATGGTAATAGCCGCGAGATCTATTGATAAATTAAATGATATAGCTGAAATCATAAAATCGGAGGGTGTTGATGTTTTGGCAATTAAAACTGATGTGTCAATTGAGTTAGATTGCAAGAATTTAATTGATCAAACCGTTAGTCATTTTGGTAAAATTGACATTCTAATTAATAATGCAGGAATTTCTATGCGGGCATTATTGATCAATTTGGACCTAAAGGTTTTCAAAAGTGTAATGGGTGTAAATTTTTGGGGAACTGTTTACTGCACAAAATATGCCTTGCCTTATCTTTTGAAAAGTCATGGTACGGTAACTGGGGTTTCATCAATTGCAGGATATATTGGCCTTCCTGCTCGAACTGCGTATTCTGCATCTAAGTTTGCAATGCACGGTTTTCTTGAAGCATTGAGAACTGAAAATTTAGAGAATAACCTACACGTATTAATTGCTTGTCCGGGGTTTACAACTTCTAATATTAGAAACTCTGCCTTAAAAGCTGATGGAACAGTACAAGGAGGGTCTCCTCGCAATGAAGCTGAAATGATGAGTCCAAACGAAGTAGCTGAGAATCTTTATCAAGCGATTGTAAAACGTAAAAATAAAATCATCTTGACAAGGGTAGGGCGTTCGGCGGTTTTATTGAAGAAATTATTTCCTGGCCTTATAAGAAAGATTGTTTTCTCTACCATGAAAAAAGAACCTGATTCTCCTTTAAAATGATTCAAAAACCAATTTTTCTGATTGGTTTTATGGCTTCGGGGAAAACCAAGCTAGGCAAAAAGATAGCCAAACGACTTAATCTTGAATTTTTAGATTTAGACAGTCATATTGAGGAAAGATATCTAGAATCAATAAATTCAATCTTTAAGGATAGAGGGGAAGAGGCATTCAGAAAAATAGAATATAATGTTTTGAAAGAATTATCTTTTAAAAAGCCAACTATTGTATCTTTAGGTGGGGGAACACCTTGTTATATGGATAATATGGAATTTATCAAAAAAACAGGTAAATCTATTTATCTTAAGCTTAGCCCAGAGATACTAATAGGGAGACTAAGAGCCGATAAAGTGAATAGACCCTTAGTTGCTAATTTGAACGATTTTGAGTTGGTAGAATTTGTTAAATCAACTCTAAAAGAAAGAGAGCTTGATTATAAGAAAGCGGATTATACTTTTAATCTAAAATTAAACTCTTTTGATAAGTTAATAAAGATTTGTTCAACTTAGAACTACTACTTTTTATAAATCCAATTCTCTGGATTTAGTTTGTTTTTCATTTTCCAGATTTCAATGTGAATGTTTGAAGAGGAATCGTCAGAATCGGAGATTAAAACACCAATATTTTGCTTAGTACTAACTTTTTCGCCTGCATTAACAAATACTTCTTTGAAGAATGAATAAACACTGAAGTATTCACCATGATTTATCATTACCACTTTACCTTCACCAGGAATAATTATAACTCTACTAACTTTTCCTTCAAATAAAGCTCGACCCATATTCTCTTTTTTTGTCGAGATATCAATTCCATTATTTTGAACCTTTACTCCGTTTAATGTTGGGTGCGGATGTTCACCAAAGAGTGCTGTTATAACTCCCTCATCAACTGGCCAAGGAAGTTTCCCTTTGTTGCTTGCAAAGGATTTTGATAATTCTCTTGCTTCTGGTGTCATTGGGAAACCTTCTTCCTTTTTTCCAGCTTTCTTTGCTGCCTCTCTTGCCTTCCGGATCTCATCTGCTATAACTCTCTCAATTGCTTTGGTGATTTTTTGAGCCGCTAATTCTTTTTCCTTGAGGTCTTTTTTAAGTTCTTTTTCTTTTCCATTAAGTGAGCTAACTACTTTTTCTTGTTCGATTTTTTCGTTGGAAAGCACATTTCGTTCATTTAGCTTCGCCTTTAATAAGCCTTCATTACTTTTTTTGACAGCTTCTAATATTCTAATTTTCGCATCTATTTCTTTCTTCTGATAAACAATTTTTTCAGCCTGATTTTGTCTGTATTGAGCATATTGCTGAAAATATTTTAACCTTTTGAATGCTTGGTTAAAATCTTCTGCTGCAAAAAGGAACATGAGCTTATTGTAAGAGCTTTTGTTTCTATAAGCACTTCTAATCATCTTTGCATACTCATCTTTTAGCACGACTAAGCCAGTTTCTAAGCTATCAATGTTTTGGGTTTGATAAATGATGCTATCATTTAGAAGCTGGATTTCAGCCTCCATGGTTGATATTAAACTTTCTCTGCTTGAGATTTTTTTATTAAGCTTTCTAAGTTGACCTAAGGAATTCTTTTTTGTGCTTGAAGTCTCTTTTAGAAGTTTGTTTGTGTATTCAATTTCTTTCTGAAGCTTTTGTTTTTTTACTTGAAGCTCTCTCTTTGATTGAGAATATGAAAAGTTAACAATGCAAAAAAGAAAAAATAGGAATGTAAAAAATCGCCTAATAATACACCTTTTCATACTTAGATGAGATGTTGAATGAGAATTTCATATCTTGGTTCAAAGATACACGGGAATATTCAATTTTGATTTTTGCTGGTTTTTTTGATTCGAAATTAAAAACTAGATTTTTAGGTAATAGTTGGCCATTAACTTCAAAGTAATTGCTATATTCACCTAGCAAAAATCGATCAGCGGCTAAGTCTGAAAACAGAATTTTTTCAATTCTAAAAGAAGTTGGATTCATCCAAAGACTAATTAGTTCCTCATTCTCCTTCTCAATTTTATTTGGTTTATTATTGGCTTTCTTCGCTTTTCTTTTTTTCAGATTACCCAAATAATAATAGCCCTTATCTGTTGCAAACTTAATTTTTTCATCTTCTTCAAATGGAATAGCATTCCCAAGCATTAATGATTGAATTATTTCGAATTCTAATTCTACATTGAACTTTTTATTGATATAAGAATAATCACCAATAAAGTATTCTTTGTCAAAACGATTAATAACTTTAATTGTGTCCCTCGTAATTAAAATCCTAGCCATTTCGATGCCTAGCAATGGAGTAATGGAAATCCAAATGAGGCTATCTTTTTTAATTCGAATATTCGCTTTAAATGAGTTCGTTTTTTCTCCTTGATCAATTTTGAATTCTGCCTTTGATTGGAAGGTGTCAAAATCAAAAGAATTTGATTGCATTTGTTGAATCAAATATTCTGTTTTTTTGCCTTCAAGAGAGCTTCTTTTTGCTCTTTCTGATTGCTTACAAGAAACGATTGTGAGCATGCAAAACAAACTGATGTAAAGGAGTTTTGACTTAATCATTCAGATTAGCTTGGTTAATTTTTTCCAATAATACTTCTGAATTACCACCTTTCTCAATAGCTCTGTTGTAAAAGGTAACGGCTTCTTCTACTTTATTAAGCTTGATTAAAATATCTCCTTTATGTTCTAACAATACATCGCTTACATCTCCTTCACTTTTCATAGCCTTATCTATCCATTCATTGGCGTTTTCATAATTGCCTAATTT
>CAYPJC010000019.1:10000-14789 GCA_964410855.1 uncultured Flavobacteriales bacterium
GAGGATCCATGCATAGGTATCTTGAAATGAGGCTTGATTTGGAGCCAAATTATTCGACTTTGCTGACATCTCTTTCGCTCTTTCTAAATTTTCATTTCTTAGAGAAAGGTAATAACTATAATTGTTTAAGACAAATACGTTATTTGGGTCTATGCTTAGCGCTTTATCAAAGTTCTCGTCAGACTTAGAGTATTCTTTTAATTCATTATAAGAATCACCAATTGAAGAATAAAACTGACTTTTTAAGGCAATATTATCAAAAACCAAATCTTTTCCCAATTCAAAGTATTCTATCGCTTTTTGATAATTTTTATTTTGCGATAAGCCCAAGCCATATATCAAATATAAAGTAGGTTGGTTTGGAAAAAGATTTATGGCTCTTTCACCATAATTAAGTAAGGTTTTATTGTCATTCGTTTCAGAGAGAATAACCAACAATTGATTCCAAACTGGAAATCTGCTGCTATCTAACTCTATTGTTTTTTTATAAGCTTCCTTGGCTTCTTCCACTTGTTCGTCAAAATACAGGAAATCGGCATATAGGGCATAAGATTTAGGATTGTTTGGATGTGCTTTAACAATTGTTCTGCATAGCTCTATACCTTCTTGTTTTTTCTCTTTCTCTTTTGAATCAATTTGATAAAAGGTAAGTAGGTACTTTACTTTGTCATCAATATTCATCTTTGGGTTTGCAAATGCCTTTTGTATGGAATTCCAATAATCACTTTGATTTCCTTCAGATCTATAGTATTCAGCTAGAGAAAATTGAACCAAGTAATTGTCAGGATCCATTTTCTCCATCTCTCGATAAACTTCTATTGCTTCATCTTTTCTGCCATTTGATAGATATATTTCGGCCAGGAGACCGTAGTATTTCAACTCATATGGTTGAGAGTCTCTTAACTTCTTTATTTCATTGGCAGCTCCTTCAACATTATTTTCAGACAAATAAATTCTTTGTTTAAGAAAAGAGATGTCTTCTGTTACTCCAATTTCTTCCTCAATTTGATTTAAGTATTCAATCGCTTCTTTACTTCTTCCTTGGTTCAGAAGTAGTTTGGATAGCTCATATTTCATTTCTAATTGGGTTGGATTCTCTTCAACAAGCTGCTCGAAAACTTGTATTGCTTCCTCCATTTCTCCTTTAGAACGTAATGAAGATGCATAGGATAACTTGAACCAATAGTTTGTGGGTTCAAGATCTGTAGCTATTTTGAATTGTTCAAAGGCTAGATCATTTTTAGCTAAATAACTGTAATTTAATCCTAACTCATAATTAGCCGCTGCACTGTATGGATTTAGATTAAGAGCTTTTTTGTAATAAACTGCAGACTTCTCATAATTACCAAGGATTTTCTCTTTACTTCCATCAATATAAACTCTTCCGAAAGCAACTTTATCTTTTTCGCTCATACTAGACTTATGGGAAACTATAGAAGTAACCTTCTGATTAGAGCTGCATGCTATAATAAAAGAAATTGCCAAGCAAAAGATAAAATAATTTCTCATATTAAGAATTAAGCTCATTGAAATCTCCGATACTTAATTCCTTTGGAGAATTATTGATTATTGTATGATTTCCAATCATTGAATTAGAGGCATAAATACCTTTTAATTTGCTATTGGTCTGAATAATACTATTTGAGATAATTGAATCTTCAACTGTTGTATTATCTCCAATAGAAACATGTGGACCAATAACTGAATTCTTCAAAATTACATTTTCCCCAACATAACAAGGTTCAATGATTTTTGTATTCGAAAGTTTAGATGAATCAGCGATTGTTTTCTCGTCTTTTAAAAATTCTAGTACGCGTTGATTTGTATGAACTGTAGCATTCTTGTTTCCGCAGTCCAACCACTCAATAACTTGTCCTGGAGCAAATTTAGTGCCTGCTTTTTTCATTCTTTCTAAAGCATCTGTAATTTGATATTCCCCTTTATCTCTAATGTCATTATCAATTAAATATTGAAGATTTTCCTTTAAGAATTGACCGTCTTTAAAATAATAAATTCCAATAATGGCTAAGTCAGAAACGAATTGTTCGGGTTTCTCTATAAAATCAGTAATGTTATTTGATGCATCTAATTTCACAACTCCAAAAGCTTTTGGATCTTCTACCTGTTGTACCCAAATAATACCATCTTTAGAATCATCCAATTTAAAATCTGCTCTAAACAAAGTATCGGCAAATGCAACAATTGTTTTGCCTTCCATAATTTCTTGTGCACACAAGATAGCATGAGCAGTTCCTAAGGCTTCTTCTTGCTTGAATATTTTCCCTACTGCTCCTAGGTTTTCAGCAACCTGAATTAAATGTTCATTAACTTCTTTTCCAAAATCTCCTACAATAAACCCTATTTCTTCAATAGGCTCTTGACAAACTGAAGCAATATCCTCCACTAAACGTTGAACAATAGGTTTGCCTGCAATAGGAAGTAATGGTTTAGGTATAGTTAATGTGTGTGGTCGCATTCTTTTACCTCTGCCAGCCATGGGTACTATAATCTTCATAGTTCTTTAATCTTTTTCGTTCGGGAAACTTAATTTAGACAAATTGGTTTTATTTTTTGCCTGTGCTACCAAAACCTCCTGCACCTCTTTCTGTTATTTCTAATTCATTTACTTGCTCCCATTCTGCTTGTTCATGAGCGGCAAAAACCATTTGTGCAATTCGTTCTCCATCATTAATAACAAACTTCTCTTTTGAAAGATTAACCAAAATAACCTTTATTTCTCCTCTATAGTCAGCATCAATGGTTCCTGGTGAATTTAAAACTGTTATACCGTGTTTAAATGCCAGGCCACTTCTTGGTCTAACCTGTGCTTCAAAACCTACTGGTATTTCTATATATAATCCTGTTGGAACAATTACTTTTTCCAAAGAACCCACCTCGATTGGGCTATCAATATTGGCTCTTATGTCAACCCCAGCAGAAGCATTTGTAGCGTATTCTGGAAGAGCATGATTGGATTGATTTACAACTCTAATTTTCATGCAGTAAATTTGATTTAAAACCTACGAAATTAGGGCTTTTTTCGGTTTTTCTAAAATGACCACTATCGTTAAAAAAGAAAGTAATAAAACAGTATTTATGATATAAGTGCCAATTTCAGATTGGTCGATTACTGTCCACTTGGATAAAAAGAACAAACCAACAGATAATGCAATGTAGAAGAAAATAGATTTTAATGGATAATTTATTTTGAAATGCTTTTGACCATAGTAATATGAGATAACAACCATACTAAAATAGCAAACAAGGGTTGTCCACGCAGAACCAATATACCCTACTTTAGGAATTAGGTAAAGGTTTAAAACAATAGTAATTAAGGCACCGAATGAAGCTATATAAGCTCCATATTTCGTTTTTCCACTTAGCTTATACCAAACCGAAAGATTATAAAACACACCTAAAAAGATATTGGCAAAAAGAAGAATGGGAACTATGTGAAGCCCCGACCAATAACTATCATCTAAAAAGTGCTTAAAAAGATCAATATAAAGCACTACAATTAAGAAAATTGTGGTGCAAACAATCACGAAGTATTTCATGATTTTAGCATAAGTTTCTCTTGCATTTTTCTCCTTTGCTTCAGCAAAAAAGAAGGGTTCAGCGGCATATCTAAATGCCTGAATAAAAAGAGAGATGATTATAGATAACTTATAACAGGCACCATAAATACCTACTATTGCTTTAGCATCATAAAGACCAAGGTCTTCTTTTAAAATCCATTTCAATAAAATTTTATCTGCATTTTCATTTATCATGATAGCTATGCTCGAAATAAGAAGAGGGCTTCCATAAATTAACAAATCCTTCATTAATGAACGATTGAATAAAGCTTTTGCTTGTAAAAACTGTGGTGATAGTAAGACAAACTTGACGATACTTGAAAATAAGTTTGCAATAAATACATACCCAATTCCAATTTCTGGTGAGTAAAAGTTATCGATTAGAAAGTTTGATGTTCCATTTTCATAGTTTGGAATACAATACCAAATCCAAAATAGATTTAACCCAATATTCACAAAAATTGAAATCATGTTTATAGATGCAAATCGAATCGCTCTATTTTCTATTCTCAATCGAGCCATGGCGATAGAAGAAATGGCATCTAAACCAACAATAAAAGCAAACCAGATAACATATTCCCGATTATCTGGGTAATCCAAGAAGTTTGAAATATCTACTGAGAAAAAGGTCGCAAAAAAGATAAATATGCTAGTTGTTCCAAAAAGTGAAATAAGAATAGTACTGTAAACGCTTGTGTGTTCTTGTCCGCTTTTAGACTGAAATCTAAAGTATGCGGTTTCCATTCCATAAGTAAGGATGACTACTAAAAATGCTACATAGGCATACATTTCAGTGATTTCACCATATTCACTTTTAACAAACTTACTTGTATGTAAGGGAACTAAAAGATAATTCAATAACCTACCAATAATGCTTGGTAAGCCATAAATGGCAGTTTGCCCCGCTAGTTTTTGCAGTGCTTTCAAATTGAAATATGATGGAGTTTATTCAACTAATTATTTGGGAAATTTGCTTTTCTTTTTTCTAAAAACGCTGTAGTTCCTTCTTTAAAGTCATTTGTTGTGAAACTTTTTGCAAATTCATTAACTTCAGTCTGGTAACCATTTTCACCGTCTTTAAAACCACTATTTATGGCTTTTATTGCAGCAGCAATAGCAACGGAAGAATTTTTTGAAATTTGAGTTGCAATTTCTAAACATTTATTAATTAATTCACTTTGCTCTACTAAATGGTTAACTAGCCCAATTCT
>CAYPJC010000020.1:0-11530 GCA_964410855.1 uncultured Flavobacteriales bacterium
ATACAAAAGAACGGAGGAATCTATCAATTTAATATAGAAACAACGGAAGATGCACCTATTCACACAGGTGTTGTTACCATTCCTAAGCTAGATGAATTCGAAGTATTGGGTCAAGAGTTAAGGTTAGTAGGAGAAGGAAATCAGCAACTGCTTGTTATTAAGAACATATTTGATGGAACTACAGCTCAAAATCTAACTTCAAGTGGACCTCAAGTCTCTGCTAATGTTTTAAGGTCAAAAGCAAATCTTGATGTTAATTTCTCTGCCAATCAATTAGCTGCTCTAGAAAAGCCAAACGAAAAGGAAGATGCAACTGCAACTGAAACATCAGAGCAGGGTAATGAGCCCAATCAAGTGGCAAGCAATGAACCCAATCAAGATCAAGTTGATGAAAAGAACCCTTCCTCTTCAACTAATGCTTCTGTTCCTATTGCAATAGGAGTAGCAATCCCAATAACTTCAAACCAAAATTCTGCGGAATTAAGTGCAGAAGCTAAAGTCTTAAAAAATAAGTATCAAGATGATAAGCAAAGCCAAGCTCAAATCCTGAGTGATAAACAAGTTGAATTAAATAACGCTTTTTTAGAAGCAATGGCTATTGAGAAGCAAGCAGCTCAGAAATTTGATGAACTGAAGGATTTGCAATCAAATAATTCTTCAGAGGAAGAATTATTAAAAAAGGAAGAAGAAGCTAAAATGCTTGCATTGAGAGCGGCTTTTGCAACAGAGATTGCTCAATCACTTGAATCTGATGTTAAAGAAGTGAAAAATACAAATGCTTCATTTGAGCGAAAAGAAGCAAGCTTTAATGTTATGTTGGAGAACAACGAATTAGCAGAAGCTGAACTTCAACTAAACAATTTAAACTCAAATAAAAACAATACTGTCTCTTCCGCAGATCAACTTGCTCAATTGCTAAGTTTAAATAATGAAGAAATAGAGGTTAATAAGTCTTCTATTGCCTCTCTAGAAGAGCGAATAGAAAATTTTGATAATGAAAAAAATAAGCTAAGCAATCAAATTGCTGATTTAGAAAAATCTATTTCAAAAGCAGAAGGGGAGAAGAAAGAGAATTTAATCGCTCAATTAGATGGGTTGAAATTAGATATAAAGGACATAAGCTTTCAAGCAGAAAAGGCTAGCTCTGAATTAAAGCAAGTTGAAAATGAAAATTTGGCTTTAGAAGTTAAAAGCGATCAACTCGCTCAATCCACTGAATATTTGGCCAATACAAATGGGTCAGATGAAGCACCTTCTTCTTCTGAGAGGTCTGCTTTAGTTTCTAAAATGAAAAAATACAAAGCGAACAATCAATTGGCTTACATTGGGGATAATGACATTAATTTAATTGCTAATTCGTCAGAAAGTAATTCTAATCTAGACTCTGGAAATGATTTTTTTGTTGAAGAAATTGATCGTTTAGCTATTAAGCATAACGCAGAATTAATGGAGTCTAAAAAAATACTAGACAACGACCTAAAGAACGCTCGGCAAGTTCAAGTATATGATAATTGGATAAATGAGCTTGAAGCGGAAATGATAGCCAAAGAGGTTCAGATTGGGTCTGCAAACTCAGAAGAATCTAGGACTCAATTGCAAAATGATATAGCTGCAATGCAAAGAGAAATAGATCAGAAAACAGTTTTTAGAGACAAGGTAGAAGAAGCTGTAATAATTGGTACTTCATCAACTGCCGCGCTAGATCAAGATTTAGCCAATTCTGAAATTTTTGATGATGAAGATATTACTCTTTCACCAGTCCCACAAAGTGTGTCAGAAGTGGATGACATGTCATATATACCTGATGAATTCACGAATTTAAAATTTGATCAATCCGTTAAATTTGGAAATCAACGACCAAGCCAAACAATGGGTATGGCTAAGAAAGCGTTATTTGAGGCTAGAGAATATTCGCGAAAAGCAGAAGAGGCAAGTCAACAAGCTTATTTATTGCCAACAGCTGAAGAACGAACTGCCGCTTTTGAAAGAGCTAATAATTTAAAAAAAGAATCTGAGAAAAAGCAGTTAGAAGCAGCTGATGTATTTGGAGATTATAATAAACAAGAATACCAAATCAACCAACGTAGAATTTATAATGCCAATCAATATGAGGATGAATTTGAATCTGATGCACTTGATTTAGCCAATTTGTTATCAGAAGAAGGTTAGGTATATTTTAATGACGCTGCTCAGATTAGAAGAGAAATTAATCCAACTGACAGACTCTCAAAAAAGGAAGTTGCTCTGCAAAAAGCGTATGACTACGAAGTTTTGGCCTTAAAAAAGCAACGTCAAGCTTTAACAAAATTAAATCTTGTTGATGATGAATACTTGAGTGTGGTCGACGTTCAAGCAGGACAAAATGTGCCAACCTTTGTTCAAACAATTACTGATGTAGACGTTTTGAATGTAAAAGATCCAGTAATTGCTCAAAAAAGAGCTGATTCTTTATATGCATCTGTAGAGACACTAGAATCATTGGCTGAGCAAAATCTTTCTGAGGCTGAATCAAAGCCAGTTGGTGAAGAAAGAGATAGTTTACTAGCAGTTTACGCGGATGTTAATAGTGAAATTGAGAGTAATAAGGTTAAAGCTGCGATTTATTACGAGCGCAAAAAACAACTAGAAAAAGGATTTACTAATGTGAAAATAAGATTTGAGGAACCTACAGATGGAATAACTGCTCCTGTTTATAAGTCGTTTAGAACTGAAGTTGTACTGGATACAATAGAAATTAATGAATCTAGAAAACAAGTTGTTTTAAATTCAAACGCGTTTGTTGAGTATAGTAAGAATAAAGAAAAAAGAGATCGAGTAGCGAAAGAAGCATCAACTGAATATACATTAGCTATTTCTTTATCGGAAGAAAAACAAAAGCTAGTAAAGGATGCTTTAATTGCAAGGAATCAAGCAGAACTTGAGCAAGACCTAACTGAAAAAGATCGACTAATTAAATCAGCAGAAGTAATTGATCAAAAAGTGATTAAAAATCAAACGAGTATCGATTCTTTAAATACTTCTATTAAGGTTAAGAATTATTTAATTTCAACTTCGAATCAAAAAATGAATGCTTCTGTAGAAAATTTGAATCCTACGGAAAGGAAAGAGATAATTCAGTTGGCAACGGTTGTTTATACTGGGACTGCTTTGGCTGATGCAACACCTGCATCTCCGAATTTAGATAATAATGAAGTTATTGGAACGGGAGAATTGACTTCTGAAGAAACTAGCGAAGCTTTACAATCAATTGAAGAATTAGGAGCTGATGAAAATAATCAAGCTTTACTTCCAACAACGGATACGGATGTTTCAGCTGAAATAGAAGAGCTGGGTGAGTCAATGGCAAATGACCAAGTTGAGCCGGAGCCTGAAGTTGAACCTAATTTTTCTGAGCCGTCTAAAACAGTAGTTGATATTGATGAGACACCGGCAATACCAAGTGCAGAAAATAAGCCTGTCGAAAACAATAATGCAGTAATCCCTAAAGAAACGTCAACTCCTTTAGACCCTGTTAGAGATAATAGAGGAACAACTGCTTCAATAATTGATATTACTACAATAAATGAAGTTCCCCGTCAGTTGAAACAAGCAATTTTCATTACCCTTAACAAGAATGAGGCTGCGTACAGCAGAGAAAATCCAATTCCAGAAGCAACAAATTTACCAGAGGGCTTAGTTTATAAAGTTCAGGTAGGAGCTTTTAGAAATCCGATTCCTCAAAATTTGTTTAAAGGATTTGCACCTCTTTATGCCGAAAAAATCCCAAGTGGTATTACACGATACACAGCAGGTCTATTTAATGATGAAAGTACAGCTATAACTGCAAGAAATGAAATCAGAAATCTTGGATATCCTGATGCATTTGTAGTCGCATTTTTAAATGGTAGCAGAATTTCAATTACTCAAGCTAGAGGTGGAAAAAAAGCTCCAAGTTCATCATCTAATAGCGGTAGTACTTTTAATAACTCTTCTAATGAAGGTTCAGGCTTCAATAATCAGGTTAATGCTAATTCAGGTGTTTCGCTTTCACAAGCCTTTAATAAGGTTGATGTAGCAGAAGTAGTTAATGCAAAAACCATTGAACAGGTTTATTATACTGTTCAAATAGGTGTTTTCTCTAAACCTGTTAAAAAAGGAACATTCAATTTTGGTCAATTGAATGTTGTTGAATTACCGAATGGATTAATTCGCTACAATGCAGGAGTTTTTGATAGTGTCATTGAAGCTGCTGATACAAAGAACACCATCCAATTACAAATACCTGATGCTTTTGTGACAGCCTATAGAAAAGGCGATCGTATTTCCTTGAATGATGCTTCAAAATTGAAAAATGATGGACAATAATATTTAACTAGGATTAAGTGATTGTTTAATCATTTGCTGAATAAAATAAAAACTCATGGAAACAGAGGAACTAGTAGAAGCAGAGCTTTCAGAATTACTTGAAGATCAAAAGGTATTGGTTTTACATAACGATGATTATAATACTTTCGATCATGTTATAGATTGTCTGGTGTCAATTTGCAAGCACAGTACAATTCAGGCAGAACAATGCGCTTATATTGTTCATCATAATGGTAAATGCAGCGTTAAAAAGGGAACACTTAGTAAATTAAAACCCATGTATCATGCTCTTAAAAGTATGAATTTAGCAGTTGGATTAGCTTGATGGAATAGACACACTGAAATTATGAGAAAAGGATTAATTCTTATTGCCCTTGCAACTTTTTTAGCGCATTGTGCCACTGTACCAATTACTGGAAGAAAACAAGTTAAGTTATTATCTACCAGTGAAATGACAACAATGAGCTTTTCAGAATATGAAAAAGTAAAGAAATCCAGTAATTTATTACCCGATTCAGATCCTAGAGTTATTATGGTTAAAAGTGTAGGAATTAAAATTTCTAATGCAGTAACCAAGTTTTTGATAGATAATAAGATGAACAACCGCTTAGAAGAATTTAAATGGGAGTTTAATGTTACGGAGGAAGGAACAGTAAATGCATGGTGTATGCCGGGAGGTAAAGTAATGTTCTATACAGGTATTCTTGAAGTATGTGACGGAGAGGAAGGAATAGCTGTAGTAATGGGGCATGAAGTTGCTCATGCTGTTGCAAGACATGGAAATGAGCGTATGAGTCAACAAATGGGGGTTCAAGGATTGGGTGTAGGCATGTCTGTATTAATGAGTGAAAACCCTACTTTGGGTGAGAGCCTATTTTTAAAAGCTTTTGGAATTGGAAGTCAAGTTGGTATGTTAAAGTATTCTAGATTACATGAATCTGAAGCTGATAAAATGGGTTTGGTTTTTATGACCATGGCTGGTTATGATCCCAATTCTGCAGTTGAATTTTGGGAAAGAATGTCTGCAAATAAAGGAGGTCAAGCACCGCCTGAATTCTTAAGTACACACCCAAGTGATGAAACAAGAATAAAAGATCTTCAAGATTTTATTCCTAAAGCAAAAGAATTAGCCAATAAATAGAAAAGGCTCCTGTGGGGAGCCTTTAAAAAGAAATAGAAAAGCAGTTGATTATTTATCAGCTGCTTTTTTTGTGGTAGATGTTTTTTTGGCAGCAGGTTTTTTAGCTGCTGTTGCCTTTTTAGCTGCAGTTGTTTTTTTAGCGGTAGGTTTTGTATCTGTTACTGCTGTTTCTTTTTTAGCAACTGGATTTTTTATAGCGGTTTTTTTAGCCTTATTGCTTTTCGAAGCTGTAACTGTTGGTGTATCCGACTTTTTTCTTCTACTATTACCATATGAGCCTGCAGTTCTTTTTCCTTTTTTTGTCTTAATATCTCCTTTTCCCATGAATCTTTCTTTTGATTAAATAATTAGCTAGCCGGCAAATATAATCAACCTAATGGAAGGGGAGGCTATTGGAATTAAAAATCCGACTAGTTTATTAATATTATATGAAGAAGTTCAAAGAGGAGCTATTGAAAGAAAGTGCCAAATGCAAAAAAGCGTAAAAAAAGAAACCCACCTCGCAAGCGCGGATGGGTTTCAAAATTCATTTAAAATGACCTAGAATTGCTCCATGTTTGAGAAAAAGAAACTTCCTTCAATTTGAGCATTTTCATCACTATCAGAGCCATGAACTGCATTGGCGGAGATTGATTCAGCATACAATTTTCGAATAGTTCCTTCAGCGGCTTCAGCAGGGTTTGTAGCTCCAATTAGAGTTCTAAAGTCAGCAACTGCATTTTCTTTTTCTAAAATTGCAGCAACAATAGGCCCAGATGACATAAAATCAACCAATTCACCGTAAAATGGACGCTCTTTATGTACTTCATAAAAATTACCAGCAGTCTCTTCGGAAAGTCTGGTATATTTCAAGGCAATTATTTTAAATCCAGCTGCATTAATTTTTTCAATTATTGCTCCGATGTAGTTGTTTTCAACTGCATCAGGTTTTATCATAGTAAAGGTTCTTTTTCCTGACATGTTATTTTTTTTTGACCGCAAAAATAACCATTGATTAGATGATTGGACATAATCTGCTCTTAAATTATTCCATTTTAAACTAAATTGAATAAGTAATTAAAACCTTGCTTTGTATAACTTTGAACTATGAGTAAAAAGTTAAGTGCTAACGTAACTATTAAGAATAAGAAAGCGTCATTTCAATATGAGTTCCTAGAAACATATGAAGCAGGACTTGAATTAGTTGGAACAGAAATAAAATCAATTAGAGAAAGCAAGGCTAGTATTAAAGAAGGCTATTGTGCTTTTAAAAAAGGGGAACTCTTTGTTTTTAATATAGATATTACTCCTTATACTGATGCAAGTTTTACGAACCATGAACCTAAGAGACCTAGAAAGTTACTCTTAAATAGGCAAGAGCTTGATAAGTTATTTAAAAAGAAAAAGGATGTTGGCCTAACAATCGTCCCAACTAAGTTATTCATCAATGATCGTGGTTTTGCGAAATTGATTATTGCTTTAGCAAAGGGTAAAAAAATCCAAGATAAAAGGGAGAGTTTAAAGTCTAAAGATGCAAAACGACAAATGGATAGAGCCTTGAAATCATAGCCGTTGAAACTGTATTAAAACCTTTTATATAATTATTGGTTATACCTTATCTGTTTTGCAATTTCAAGAAAAACGAAACCTTACTTTTGCATTCCAAAAAAAGGAATGAGATTTATACTACTATTCTTCTCTATTTGCATAATCAGCTTAAATATTTCTGCACAAACGGAAAAATTTACAATAAGTGGTTATGTAAAATCTGCTGATTCAGGCGAAGAATTAATCGGTGCTACTGTAGTAATCCGTTCGTTAAATGTTGGGGTAAGTGCCAATTTATATGGGTTTTATTCCCTGAGTGTAGAGTCTGGGACATATGAAGTGACATATTCCTATATTGGTTACAAAGACATTAATAAGACGATTGAACTTATTGAGAATTTGAGTTTTAATATAGAACTTAAAGAGGCTGTTAATGAATTAGATGTAGTAGAAGTATCTGTGGATGCTGCTGATAATAATATTAAGAGTGTTGAAATGAGTGTCAATATAATCGATTCAAAAACGATCAAAAAGATTCCTGCTCTTTTAGGAGAAGCTGATGTTATTAAAAGTGTTTTGCTTTTACCGGGAGTAAGCACCGTTGGTGAGGGAAGTACCGGCTTTAATGTTAGGGGAGGGGGGATTGACCAAAACCTTGTTTTATTGGATGAGGCTCCAGTATATAACTCTTCACATCTATTCGGTTTCTTTTCTGTTTTTAATCCAGATGCTGTAAAAAATGTCAAACTGATTAAGGGTGGGATTGCACCCCAATATGGTGGTAGACTGTCGTCAATCTTAGATGTTAGAATGAAAGAGGGAAATAAAAAGAAATTCACTGGCTCAGGTGGTTTAGGACTTATTTTTAGCAGACTTTTATTAGAAGGCCCAATCGTAAAAGATAAAACATCATTTCTAATCGCAGGTCGTAGGTCTTATGCAGATGTATTGGCGAAGCCATTTCTTGATGATAATTTGAGTGGGAGTAAATTTTACTTTTATGATTTAACAGCAAAAGTAAACCACGAATTCAATCAAAATAATAAGATTTTTCTATCGGGATATTTTGGTAGAGACGTTTTTGGCTCTGGTTTTGTTTTTAATTGGGGAAATGCTACTGCAACAGCAAGGTGGAATCATATTTTTAATGATAAATTATTTATGAATCTTACTGCATTTTACAGCGATTACGATTATGCTTTTGGGGTTGAAGAGGATGATGCTAGAGATGATTTTTCATGGGAATCAAGTATTGTAAGTTATAGCTTGAAGCCTGACTTTTCGTATTATTTAAATAATAAAAACACGCTAAAGTTTGGTGGTCAATCAATTTATTATGATTTCAAGCCGGCTGTAGCATCATTTGCTAGCGATGGCCAGACCAATGATATAAGTTTGCCTGAAAAATATGCCATTGAAAATGGTCTTTACGTTCAGAATGAACAGAAGGTTGGATCTCGATTAAGCTTGCTTTACGGATTAAGATGGTCTCAGTTTAGCAACTTAGGCAAGGGTTCTAAACAAGTTTTTAGAGATACAGTACCAGGAATTAGAAAGCCTTTGGATAGCGAAGAGGAGTTTGGAGCAAACGAACCAATTTCTTCATACAATAACTTTGAGCCCCGATTATCTATGAAATATGAGTTAGATGAAGTCAGCTCTGTAAAGGCTAGCTACAATCGAATGTCCCAATATTTACACCTTATATCTAATACAGTAGCTTCCACACCTGTAGACTTATGGCTTCCAACAGATAATAACATTGAACCACAAATTGTGGATCAAATTGCTGTAGGTTATTTTAGAAATTTTTCAAACAATAAGTATGAAGCTTCGGTAGAAGTTTATGTGAAGGATTTTCAAAATCAGATAGACTATATCGACAATGCAGATTTATTTTTTAATGAGCAATTAGCTGGAGATCTATTAAGTGGTGATGGAAGAGCTTATGGAGCAGAATTTTTTATAAAAAAGAATCAAGGAAAATTAACTGGGTGGGTTAGTTATACTTTATCAAGAACTGAAAGAAAAGTAAGTGGTTTAAATCGAGGAGAGTGGTATCCTACTCGATTTGACAGAATGAACAACTTAAGTGTAGTTGCTTTATACGAGCTAACAAAAAAATGGAGCTTTTCTGCAAATTTTGTTTATTCGAGTGGAACTCCAGCAACATTTCCAACGAATCGATATGAAATCCAGGGCATTGTTGTTCCTCACAATGTTGAAAATTCAAGAAACAATTACCGAATACCAGATTATCATCGTTTGGATATATCAGCGACTCTTATCCCTCGTAAAAATGAGGATAGAAGATGGAAAGGTGAATGGGTGTTCTCAGTATATAATGTTTATGGGAGGAGAAACCCATTTTCAATATTCTTTGAACAAGATGAGAACAATCCAATAATAACAGAAGCAATTCGGTTCTCAGTTATTGGAAGTTTTGTTCCGGCAATATCATATAACTTTAGTTTTTAAGCATGAAACAACTTAAATATATATTGATTATTTTTTGTTTAATAGGAATTTATTCTTGCGAAGATGTCATTGATTTAGATTTAGAATCTGGGCCTAATCAATTAGTAGTTGATGCATTTTTAACTAGTGACAGTGGTTTACAAACAATCCGATTGACGCAATCTGCTGCTTATTTTTCCAATGTAAGGACTCCAAGTGAAAACCTAGCAAAAGTAGATGTTCTTGGCCCAAATAATAAGAGGTTTAACTTTATTTCAGATGGGAATGGTAATTTTAACTACAACACTCAATCCAATGGATTATTAGATAGTATCGGTTTTCCTTATCAATTAGAGCTAGTATATAAGAACTTAAGCTATAAAGCTACTTCAATACTCAACCCTGTGCCAGAAATTGATTCAATGACTTTTGCCTTTGAAGAAGGAGGGATTGGCTTTGAAGGGGGTTATTATACTCAATTCTTTGCAACTGACTTTGAAGGTAGAAAAGATTACTATTGGATAAAAGGCTTTAAAAATGGATTGCCTACAGATCAAAAGAACCCTTCTAATTTAATTCTTTCGGAAGATGCTTCTTTTGGTGGGGATGGGGCAGATGGTTTTCCTTTTATTTTACCCTTTAGAGCAGCTATTACAAATAGTGACGATCCTTTTGAATTAGGTGACATTTCAAGTGTTGAACTATGGAGCATGGAGCGAAATGCCTATGAATTTATTCAGCAAGTAACTATTCACGCAAATAATGGAGGGCTATTTTCAACTCCTCCATCAAATATTCGAAGTAATATATTAGATGCCTCTGGTAATTTGCAGGAAGAAATTTTAGGCGTATTTTCGCTTTCTTCAATTAGCAAGAGTAGTATAATCATTCAATAAATTTTATTATGAAAATAAGTCTTAAGTATTTTTTTATTATTACAGTTTTTCTTTCTTCGTGTCAACTGACGAAACAAGGTTCTTCCGATGGAAGTAGCAAGGAAGCAGTGTCTCATAAGAAAATAGGAAATAATAAAGCAACTGCTGTATATTGGCAGCAAAATTCAGCGGAGTATGAAGCATTATGTTACCAAGCTTATAATTCTGCAGAAAATTATTTAAGACAATATACAGGTGGTTCAGATCAAGATGGTAACGTGATAGTTGCAAAAGACCAAAAAATAGCAATTATAATCGACTTGGATGAAACTGTTTTAAATAATTCGCCATACAGTGGGTATTTAGTAAAAAATAATTTGGACTATAATTATGATAGCTGGTTAGAATGGGTAGAAACAGCTTCAGCAGAATTAGTTCCAGGAGCTCTCGAATTTATAAATAATGCAATCAGAATGGAGGTTGAAGTCTTTTTTATAAGTAATAGATTTGAGCAAGAACTCGAGCCTACCATTCGTAATATGATTGAAAAGGGAATTCAATTCAATGAAAAAAATGTGTTTCTTAGAAATGCAAATTCCGAAAAAATGTCGAGAAGAGATATGATAACAAGTGCCTTTGATGTTGTTATGTTAATAGGTGATAATCTAGCTGACTTACATGATGTATTTGAATCTGACATTCTAATGGAACAGCGAAAGGAAGTAGTTGCATCATTTAAAAAAGAATTCGGGTCTAAATATATCATATTGCCTAATCCAGTGTATGGAGGATGGGAACCTACTGAACCAGGTCAGGATCCTAAATTAACTCAGCCAATAAAGAATTTAAATCCTTTTATAAATTCTTTCAAGTAGGCTTGCAGGATTAAAAGCAAACTAGTAGCTTTTTTTACTGGGTTTTTTAATAGATTATCATCTTTTTCATAAGCTAAACCAATACCCATTTTTAAGATGATGGTTAGTGCTTGCTTTTCAAAAATTATAAAATCTATATTTGGAATAGAAGCAGCTGTCTCTTAAGTCATTGTTTTTTCTGCTTAGATGAATTGATGACCATGCTTTATAGGTATTATGGTAAATTCATTTTCCAGCTCTTCAGACCTTGTCTTATAAAAATGATTTAATGATTTTGCTTAGTTTTTAAAATTATAACATATCTTTTACTA
>CAYPJC010000020.1:11554-14486 GCA_964410855.1 uncultured Flavobacteriales bacterium
GGTGCTACTACCAATCAATCTCGATATTCCTTTTTGGCTACAAATAGGCTTTTAAATCATGGACATGAAGTTGTTCCAATTGGAATAAAAAGGGGGGAAATAGCTGGTCATCAAATAATTAATGGACAACCTACTATTGATAATGTAGATACCATAACTCTTTATATAGGTCCTAATAAACAAAAAGAGTATTATGATTATATACGTTTATTAAAACCAAATCGAGTTGTATTTAATCCCGGAACTGAAAATGATGAATTGTATAAATTACTTTCTAATGATGGAATTGAAGTAATAGAAGCTTGCACATTGGTTATGCTAGCAGCAAATACTTATTAGTCTAAGTAAAACCTGTTGTTTACAATTGTTCTTGTTCTCTAACTTTTAAGTCAAAGCGAATTTGATTAATTAAAAACTGATTTATTCTAGGGTTATTGTTTTGTGTATGAGTAGAAGCTGACGTTAGGAAGCTATTACTTCTACATTTTGTGTGTGCTGGTATTTTCACTATTTGACTTTGCATTAATTATTTTCAATTTAAGCTCGTATGAAAAGTCATCTTCATAGATAATTGATTCTATTATTTCATTTAATAACTCCCTATCAATTAAATTATCAGCAACATCAACCGCAAAGTTTTCCATTAGTCTAATAAACCTAGATACAATATGCCCCAAACCATTAATCTCTAGAAAGTAGGCACTTAATGCTACTGATGATCTTTTATTCCCATCATTGAAAGCGTGATTCTTATTAATTGAATAAAATAAATATGAAACTTTATTTTCTAAACTTGGATAATAAAGATCATCTTTTACAAAAGCCAAGGCGGCATGTATATGACCTAAATCTTTAGCACCCTTAAGTCCACCTGACTTCTCAATTATATAATCATGTTCTTTTACAGCATAGTCAGAATTAAAATAGATAAACGTCATATTATCTATTTTTAAGTCTCTTAAAAACATCTAGATTTTCATCAATCCTTTGTTCTAATTCTTTGCTTTTTTCGCCTAAAAATCTCTCGAAATCTGACTTTGATACACTGTTTACATATTTTTCTAGGCTATCATGAAACACTTTTCTAAATCCGTAATCTCTGCTTGCCATCTTAATTCTTGCGTCCTCAATAAGTGGTGTAAATAATGGATGGTTTGAAAACCAAGAAATTAAACCGTCCATTTCAGATTTCGATAGTTTTCTTCCAAGTTTTTTAAATTTTTTCTTCATCTCATGTGCTAAGCCTGTTTCAAATGATGCGATTAATTTTAAAACTTCTGAGTACATAGTATCTCTTGCATTTTCCTTTTCACTTAGTTTTAAGATTTTTTTATATTCAATTGCATTTTCTTTAAAGATGCATTCATAAATCTTGCTAGTGTAATGCAAGTATTTGAAATTGCCTAAATCTAAGTGGAGATTTAAAGACTCAGTAAATTCTTTTCTATAATGTGGTTCTTTTAGAATAGCAGCTAAAAAATCTTCATCTCTTTGATTAATATACTTCGTAGAGCCTCCCGCGTTTTCATTTAAGGTATCAATAACAATATCAAGAATTTTGCTCCTTAAAGCTTTTGCCATTTCACTTTCAACTAGAAGCATCCCAAGGTTTAGAAATGATCTAAAGTTAAATATCCCTAATTGGGAGGTTTTGCTGGATAAGTTTATTATATGACCAAAATGTACTTTAAAGGTCTTTAATTTTTTGCCCTTTAAAACATCATAGCCATTATGTTTTAATTCTTTTTCATAATTATCTAAGTATCTTTCAATAGTTACGATATCAATTTGGTAGAATTCTGAAATTTGTTGTTTTGTATATCGGTATTCATCTTGAAATAACATACCCGGTATCCCAAAATAATCTCTTAAGTTTGCTAATACTAGCGGATTATTTAGAATATTTTGTCTATCAATATTTGAAGCTGTTAAATCTTTCATACTTCCTAATTTTGTTAATAACTTTTATGCTGCCCTCATGAATGTGGGTAGCATGTTGAAAAGTTGTTAATAACTTTGAATTGGTCAGTGAAGTTACATAAATCATTGGCTATTTGTAACTTGCACACAACATTCAATAGAATCAGTTTACTTTATTAGATTTAATGCCAATTCAAGTCGGTTTGCTATTTAAAATATGGTTTCGGCTTTATTAGATGTTTTTTTACTTAATTTTTCTAGATAGTTATTAAAATAGAACAAAAGTCCGGCTGATATATCATCAGATACATTATCTTTCTTATTAGCATCAACTGCGGAGTACATTTTTTTAGAATATTTTTCGTGAAAAGATTTTACAGCAATTATGCCAGATCCTTTAACAATTAAATCAACAGTTTCATTTGTGTATTCGTGGATTACTTTTTTAATAAAAACTAGAGTCGTATGAGTAGTTAAACCATTTTTGGCTTCAATTACAATTACAAATTCGCTCTCATTTTGAAAGTCAGTAAAAAGCTTTTTGTAACAAGGCTTAAACAAGATGCAAGGCAACTGCTTCTTCTGCCAAAACAACAATGTTTAAGAGCTAAACTGCGAAGATATAATAAGATATTTAAGTTCAACTTTTAAATACTAAAACTGATTGCAATATTTTAATAATTATTACAATGAGTTAAACGCAAATACTACGAATAGCTTATCTAATTTCGCATTTATGAGCGTTGGGCAAAAAGCAAAGAAAAAGAATCGAATTAATACTTATCATGTATTTTACAAAAGAAAGGGAGTATATCAGTTCTTCTTTAAGAATTTAGTAAAGGTGCTTATTGGTATGAGCGTTTTACTGCTCATTCTTTTTCTATTCCAATACTTTATTCCTGATTTTGATACTCAAATGGAGAATATGCTCAGTAATTTTAAGCCATTGAGCATACTGATTGTTTTTTTTATTTCTGAATATTTTCAATTTAACAATGAACCTTTTAAATTT
>CAYPJC010000021.1:0-14300 GCA_964410855.1 uncultured Flavobacteriales bacterium
TTTTAGCCAACGCTAGTGCAATTGGAAGTCCAACATATCCTAATCCAATTACTGCTACCTTTTGATTCTTATCTACAAGGTTTTGATAAATACCCATAATCTTATTCTTTTATTTTTTTTACTTTACCATTCATAAGTTCATATTTTTCTTTGGATTCAACACAAGTTGCAAATCCACTTTCATCAAACTCAAGCCGATGACCATATTCACTCATCCATCCTATATGTTTTGCAGGATTTCCAACCATTAGAGCATAGTCCTCAACTTCTTTAGTAATTACTGCACCCGCTCCAATAAAGCAATATGCGCCTAAATTATTACCGCAAACAATAGTAGAATTAGCCCCTATAGTTGCGCCTTTTCGAACCAAGGTTTTCTCATATTCTCCTCTTCTATTAATAGCACTTCTAGGGTTGGTAACATTAGTAAACACCATAGAAGGGCCTAAAAATACATCATCCTCGCAGATAACTCCGGTATAAATTGAGACATTATTTTGAACCTTTACTTGATTTCCCAGAACAACTTCGGGTGAAATGACACAATTTTGTCCAATGTTGCAATTTGACCCAATCACCGAATTTGGCATTAAGTGACTAAAATGCCATATTTTAGTTCCTTCTCCAATGGAACATCCTTCGTCAATAATTGCTGTTTCATGTACAAAATAATCCATTACTTTCGAATATATTTTGAAAAATCATTGTGCTCTTTTTTATATAAATCTTCTTTTGTCAGTGACAAAAAATAATCGTAAGTAATCTTTAAACCTTCAGCTCTATTCACTTTAGGTTCCCAGTTCAGCTCTTTCTTTGCAAGACTTATATCGGGTTGTCTTTGCATAGGATCATCTTCAGGTCGGTCTTCGTAGATTATTTTTTGATCTGTATTTGTTAATTTAATAATCTCTTTTGCAAAATCCAAAATAGTTATTTCATCAGGATTTCCAATATTTACTGGCATAGAGATATCACTCATTAATAGTCTAAAAATACCTTCTATTAAATCATCAACGTAGCAAAATGAGCGAGTTTGAGATCCATCTCCAAAAACAGTAATATTTTCCCCTCTCAATGCCTGACCAATAAAAGCAGGTAACACTCTACCGTCATTTAATCTCATTCGAGGGCCATAGGTATTAAAAATTCGTACAATAGAAACTGCTACTCCATGAAAATTATGATAAGCCATTGTAATGGCTTCTTGAAATCTCTTAGCTTCATCATAAACACCTCGAGGACCGATTGGATTCACATTACCCCAATAATCTTCTGTTTGCGGGTGAACCAAAGGATCGCCATAAACCTCTGAAGTTGATGCAACTAGCATTTTCGCATTTTTCGCCTTAGCTAAGCCGAGCAAATTATGAGTTCCTAACGAACTAACTTTAAGTGTTTGTATCGGAATTTTTAAATAATCAATCGGACTTGCAGGAGAAGCAAAATGAAGGATGAAATCAATCTCCCCAGAAACGTGAATATAATTTGATACATCATGGTGATAAAATTCAAAATTTTCATTCGCCATTAAATGTTCCAGGTTCTTAATGTTCCCTGTTATAAGGTTATCCATTGCGACTACTTGAAAACCTTCCTTCATGAATCTATCACAAAGATGAGAACCAAGAAAGCCAGCTGCTCCAGTTATTAAAACTCTTTTCATTAATTAATGATTAATTGTTTTTGATACTTACTTAGATATCACTTTATTTCTTCCAATACTGATGTAATTAAAACCTTTACTTTTCATCATTTCTAAGTCATACAAGTTTCTTCCATCAAAAATTAGCTTGTTCTTCAACTTTTTAGCTAATTTTTCAAAATCTGGATGTCTAAATGCAGCCCATTCAGTAGCAATCACTAAAAAGTCAGCTTGATTACAAGCATCATAAGCGTCCATTGCAAACCGAATTTTATTCCCTAATTTTTCTTGAACATTTGACATAGCCTCAGGATCATAAGCTGATATTGTAGCTCCAGCAGATAAAAGCTCCTCAATTAAATATAATGCTGGAGCTTCTCTAATATCATCAGTATCGGGCTTGAAAGCTAGTCCCCACAAGGCAACCTTTTTACCATTTAAATCTCCATTAAAATAATCTTTAATCTTTGGTATTAAAGCAGTTTTTTGCTTTTGATTAACACTCATCACAGCTTCTAAGATTTTAAAATCATAGCCTTCTTCTTTTCCTGATTTAGCTAGGGCTTGAACATCCTTTGGAAAACAGCTCCCTCCATATCCAATTCCTGGAAACAAAAACCTTTTTCCAACCCTTGTATCAGAACCAATACCTGCTCGAACTGCATCAACATCTGCTCCAACTTTTTCACAGAAATTTGCAATTTCGTTCATAAAGGTGATTTTTGTCGCAAGGAACGCATTAGCTGCATATTTCGTAAGCTCTGCCGATTTTTCATCCATAAAAATTATAGGATTTCCTTGTCTCACATATGGCTTATAAAGCTCTTCTAATACCTTTCTTGCTCGCTGAGATTCCGTACCAATTACAACTCTATCAGGCTTTAAAAAGTCATCAACTGCAAAGCCTTCTCTTAAAAACTCTGGGTTTGATACAATATCAAATTCTACAGTAGCATTTTCTGCAACTGCAGCATGAACTTTTTCTGCAGTACCTACAGGAACAGTGCTCTTATCTATAATAATTTTATACTCTTTAATAAGACTGCCTAATTGCTTTGCCACTCCTAACACATAAGATAAATCTGCTGATCCATCTTCACCCGGAGGGGTTGGTAAGGCTAGGAAAATGATTTTTGCATCCACAATAGCCTTTTCAAGATTTGTTGTGAAACTCAATCTCTTTTGCTTTATGTTTCTTTCAAAAAGAACATCCAAATAGGGTTCGTAAATGGGAACAATTCCATTTTTCATTTTTCGGACTTTCTCCTGATCTATATCAACACAAATAACTTCATTTCCTGTTTCTGCTAAACATGTTCCTGTTACAAGTCCCACGTAGCCTGTACCTACTACTGCAATTTTCATTTTTCTATAATATTATCTATTCTTTATCAATTTTATTCGAGTCAGTTCTTTAAGCTTTTTTGGTTAAAAAAGACTTTAAAGTGCTAGTTATGTAATTCAATTGTTCTTTATCCAATTCAGTATGCATGGGAAGTGAGAGCACTTCACTTGCTAATTTTTCTGCAATAGGAAAAGCACCATCACGATAACGATCATCTCTATAAGCTTTTTGTTGGTGCAATGGAACTGGATAATATATCATCGCAGGAACTTTATTTTCCATCATGTGTGCTTGTAGAGCGTTCCGATCAATTCCTTTAATTCTTAAGGTATATTGATGAAAAACATGGCTCGAATTTTTCATCCGCTTAGGAGTAATAACATTATCCAATCCTTCAAATTCACTATCGTAGTGAAAAGCAGCCTCTTGTCTTGCATTACAGTATTGATCTAATCGTTGAAGCTTAATACTTAAAACAGCTGCTTGAATACTATCTAATCTAGAGTTTACACCAATTTCATCATGATAATATCGAACTTTCATCCCATGATTTACAATCACTCTTGCCTTTTCTGCTAGATCGTCATCGTTTGTAAACAAAGCACCACCATCGCCATAACATCCTAAATTTTTAGAAGGAAAAAAGGAGGTGCAACCAAAATCGCCAATTGTCCCAGACTGCTTTGAATCTCCATTCGGGAAATGAAAACTTGCTCCTATCGACTGGGCAGCATCTTCTATAATTTTTAAATTATGCTTTTTTGAAATGGAAACTATTTCTTCCATATTGGCGCACTGACCAAACAAGTGAACAGGAATAATAGCTTTTGTTTTAGGAGTAATTGCTTTTTCAATTTCATCTGTTGATATTAAAAAAGAATTCGGATCACAATCAACAAGTACTGGCGTTAAGCCTAACAAAGCAATTACTTCTGCAGTTGCAACAAAAGTGAAGGTAGTTGTTATTACTTCATCCCCCGGCTTTAAACCCAATGCCATCATAGCTACTTGCAAAGCGTCAGTTCCATTTGCGCAAGGAATAACATGCTTTACATCCAAGTACTGTTCTAACTCTGCTTGAAATCTATGGACTTCCGGCCCATTAATAAAAGAACAGGAATCTAAAACTCCTTTAATTCTATTATTTACTTCTGGTTTTATTTTTTGATATTGACCCCCAAGGTCAACCATTTGAATATCTTTCATATTCTAGCTTAAATTAGCTTTAGGATACTAAACTATAACTAGCTTAGTAAGCTTTTCTACTTTAACAATTCTTAAAGACAAAACTCTTACCCTAAAGGCATTTCTCATTTTTAAAAAGGTTTGCGAAGATAGTGTTTTTAGCCAACTAGGGGCTAAAAACAATTGGTAATTTAGCTACATGTTTCAAATAAAAAAGAGATTATTCATTCTGTCTTTATTGACTTTTTTTTCTCAGCCTTATTTTGCTCAAGCCAAACCCGACTCAGCAGCAGGTTTTCCTTTTGTTAAGTTCCAATACGCCTATTTATTCCCTTCAGGAGATTATGAATCTACCTTTGGAAATTCTAATAGCATAGGTGGAGGGCTTGGATACAAAACCAAGAGTAATTGGCAGTTTGAAATAGATGCAGGCTACATGTTTGGCGCAGATATGAAACGGAAAGATTTACTGAATAGCATCATCAATGATGCAGGCGATGTAACTGATTCTGATGGCGAACTGGTGAAGATTATCTATGATTTAAGAGGGCTTACAATTCTTGGCTCAGTGGGCAAAGTCATTCCGGTATTCGGAGTCAATCAAAATTCTGGTATCTTAATTAAAGCTGGTATTGGGTATATCCAACATAAAATCAAGGTTGATTATAGAGATGGAGATGTATTTCAATTAAATGAAGAAATGCTTAAAGGTTATGACAGGTTTCATAGCGGATTACTTCTAAATCAATTTATTGGCTTTCAGTACTTTGGGAAAAGAAATTTTGTTAATTTTTTAGTCGGAATAGAATTCAACCAAGGGTTTACTACCAACAAAAGAGAATACAACTATGACACGCGTTCATTTGACAAATCTCAGAAAAAGGATTACTTATCTGGCTTTCGATTTGGTTGGATTATTCCAATCAAAGGAAGAGTGTCTGAAGACTATTATTTTTATTAACAAATTGCATGCGAACCATCTACACAATTGGCATCTACAGTTATTTAACGCTAATCTTTATAAGCTCCATATTTGGCAATAAAAAAGCGGGACTCTGGTTAAAAGGTAGAAAAAATTGGCATGAAAAACTAAAAAAAGAAGTATCCAAATTTGAAAACCCAACATGGATACATGCAGCTTCATTGGGAGAATTTGAGCAGGCAAGGCCTTTAATAGAGATCATAAAAACCAAAGACCCTAAGGCATTTATAGTATTAACATTTTTCTCCCCTTCAGGTTTTCAAATCAGAAAAAATTATAAATTGGCAGATTTAGTAATCTACCTCCCATTAGACTCCCCCTCTAACGCCAGAAAATTTATAAAAACACTTAATCCAAAACAAGCCATTTTTATAAAGTATGAGTTTTGGTTTAATTATTTAAAGGAATTAAAACAATCAAACGTAAAAACATATTTAGTTTCCGGAATATTTAGACCAAATCAACATTTCTTTAAATGGTATGGAAAATGGTTTAGAAAGCAGCTATCAGCCTTTGACTTCTTCTTTCTTCAAAACAAAAGCTCTTCAAACTTATTAAATAAAATCAACTATAGTAACCACGTAATAGCCGGTGACACAAGGTTTGACAGAGTTTATCAGCAATCAAAATTAGATTACACGAATAAAGAAATAGAATCCTTTTGCCAAAACGGAAAGACTCTAATTTTTGGTAGCAGTTGGAAAATGGAAAACGATTTTGCGGTCCAACTTTCTAAAGATTACCCTAAATTAAATTTAATCATTGTCCCTCATGAAATCAGCAAATCTTCCATCCATTCTTTAAAAAATAAATTTAAAACAAAATCAATCCTTCTTTCAGAGGTTAAAACTGGAGATGATCTTTCCTCATTTCATGTTCTAATTATAGATCAAATCGGACTATTATCTAGTTTGTATCGCTTTGGGAAAATTGCCATAATTGGCGGTGGATTTGAATCAGGAATTCATAATATCCTTGAAGCGTCAGTATACGGATGCCCTGTTTTATTTGGCCCAAACCACAAAAAATTTCAAGAGGCCATTGATTTAATTGACTTAGGAGGAGCATTTACAGTAAGTAATTATAACTTATTAATAGATATAATAGATAAGCTTTTAGGTGACGAGCAATTTTATTTAGAAAGCTCAAATGCGGCACACTCATTTGTAGAATCCAAAATTGGAGCAACAGAGCTAATTTATCAAGATATCTTTTTAAGTTAAATTATTGATTCAACAGTTTTCCAAGCAGCACAGCATTAATATATTGTTGGGTGTCATTACAAAATAAATACAGAATATTTATTTTAAATAAAAACCATTACATTTGCACTATATTTATTGAATATATAGATGGTTGCAGGTCTATCTGCAAAACATAAGATAAAACTAAAAACGTATATAAAGAGAGCTGTCCAGATTTGTGACGGCTCTTATTGTTTATAACAAAAACTAACATTATGGCAAAAGGTGACTTTAAATCAGACTTGTTTTCATTTGCATTTTTTCCAAGCTACAATGATGCTATAAATTTTTTAGCAGATGATTTAGCTGATAAAGAAGAATGGGATTTCTCAAATGTTCAAGAGAAAAAACGCTCAATACTGAAAAACTATTTAGAATTTACATTTCGTAAATTGAAACAAGAAAATAAAGTTTGTTATTCAACAGATAATAAAAATGCGTGTTTCAATACCGGATTAGTCACCCCAAATCTCGAAGACATTTTTGCTATTTTTGAAGAATACAAAAACCCAAAACAAGGAACAACAACCACTTTTTTCTTTAAAGCATTTGTTAAAAAAAGTGACAATCAATTTTTAAGGTTTTTTTCAGCAAACATACCTGATGTTGCTAACTTCTTTGACAAACCTGAATTACTTTTATTTAACCCTAAATTTGAACTAATTTCGGATATAGACCACATTATAGAAGATAATATCTCAAGGTTTCCTGTTCATCTGCAAAATGCAGACACAGCAGAAGTAAGAAGACAATTAGTTGGAGCAATAGATGAAGCAAAAAAGAAAGTTCGAACAAATTATAAAATTGCAATACCTCAATATTACGATGGTAAAATTCAACTACTACTTCCTTTATGTTTAACCTCAGGGTCAACAAACCCAGACCTTGCATTAGTAGTTCATAAATTAAATGACTCTACATATACTGCAAGAACTTGCTTAACTCTAAGAATGGCATATAACAATGCTCGACTAATTGTAAAACCGCAAAGTTTTTGGCTAAAACCATAAACGAACACCCAATGGCTAAAAAACATAGGGGTTTTGGTAGTAAATAAAAGTTTTGAGTTTCAATTAAAGTCCGCCAAACCAAAATTTTGATAACGAAAAAAGAAAAATATTTGACTTGGCTAAGTGCTAGATTGAAAGAGCAGAGTTTCAAACTCCCCTACGATTTCTTAACCTAGCGATAAGCAGGTATTTTGCAAAGTTACATTTGAAAAAACTTTTCAATAAAAAGCGGTTAATTTCTTTTTAGATTTCATTCGATTGCGGTTGCTTAAGGAATTATATTTACTTAAACCCAACAACAAATCACGATGTCAAAAAAGATTGAAAGACAAAAAAAGATTTACGTTCTTGATACATCTGTCATAATTCACGACCACAATTCCTTCTTAAGTTTTGAAGACAATGACATAGCAATTCCGATAACAGTTCTTGAAGAGTTAGACAATTTTAAACGGGGTAACGACACCAAAAACTTTGAAGCTAGAGAATTCACAAGAATTGTCGACAAATTGTCTTCTGAACATACCTTACAGGATTGGATTCCATTAGGTAAAGGCAAAAAATCAAAATTTAAAATAATTTTCCCAAACATTAACTCTAAAGTTAATGCAGAAAAGATTTTTGATGATAGGAAAGGTGATCACAAGATTTTGAATGCAGCAATCAGCTTGCAGGAGAAAAAAAAGGATTACAAAATTATTTTAGTCACCAAGGATATTAACTTAAGAATAAAAGCGAAAGCCCTTAATCTGACAGCTGAAGATTATAATACTGGAAAAGTTAAAGACGTTTCAGATTTACATCTTGGAAAAGATAAAATTGAAAACCTACCTAATGAAGTAATAAAAGAAATATATGAGAAAGGATTTTTAGATGATTATAGTTTTTTAGGCAATAAAGTCCAGAACAATCACTTTTACATCTTAAAAAATGGAAAAGCATCTAGTTTAGCCTTTTTTAATCCCGTAGAAGATCGTTTAGAACGAGTTGAAAAAATTAATGCCTATGGTATTGTTCCAAGAAATGCAGAACAAGCTTTCGCCTTACATGCAATATTAAACCCAGACGTCAAACTGGTTACCATACAAGGTGTAGCTGGAACAGGCAAGACCTTATTAGCCTTAGCAGGGGCAATAGAACAAAGAAGAAATTTTAAACAAATTGTTTTAGCAAGACCTATAGTTCCATTAAGTAACAAAGACATTGGCTTTTTACCTGGTGATATTAATGATAAAATAAATCCATACATGGAACCTTTATGGGACAATTTAAAATTCATAAAAAATCAGTTTAGTGAGATGGACAAGAAGCATAAGCAGATTAGCGAAATGCAGAAAACGGAAAAAATCATTATCACACCACTTGCTTACATTCGAGGCAGAAGCTTATCTGACATCATCTTTATCGTTGATGAGGCTCAAAACCTCACTCCCCATGAAGTAAAAACTATTATTACTCGTGCTGGAGAAAACACTAAAATGATTTTCACTGGTGATGTCAATCAAATTGACACACCATATTTGGATGAGCATAGCAATGGACTATCGTATCTTATTGATAGAGTGAAAGGAAATAAATTATATGCACACGTCTCTTTAGAAAAAGGAGAAAGATCAGAGTTAGCAAATGTTGCAAATGATCTTTTATAAAATTGTTAAATATAAAGTTGAAGAATAAATAGATTAAAATAATTGATATCTTAACTTTGTATCAATTACTTCGAATGAAAAAACTCATTAAAAAAGGCACTAAACTATATAGTATATTTAATTTCAAATGCCCACATTGTCATGAAGGTGAGTTTTTTAAGTCACGCAACCCCTACAATCCTCGAAGTATGTCAGAAACAAATAAGAAATGTTCTGTTTGCCAACGGAAACTTTCTCTAGAACCGGGATTTTATTATGGGGCCATGTATGTATCCTACTCTTTTGGAGTAGCACACATTATCGCTTTCTGGCTTGCAAAAACTATTTTAGACATCGAAGTTGAATTCTGGAATTTTATTATCGTGGTTGGTATAGCATTATTTGCTGTAACACCATTTTATTATGCATTATCAAAGATTATTTGGGCAAATCTATTTATGAATTACAAAAGAGAATCAAAAAATGAAAAACCTTGATGCAAAATCATTTAAAGAGCAAATTGAAGCAGATACAAAAGCAATTATTGTCGATGTAAGAAATCCTTCAGAAGAAGAAGAGGGAATAATTGACAACTCAATTAATATAAACATTATGGACCCTAGTTTCCCAGGAAAAATAAAAGCACTAGATTCTAGTAAAAATTATTACGTTTACTGTAGAAGTGGTGGAAGAAGTGCTTCTGCATGTGAATTTATGGAAATTAACGGTCTAAATACAACTAACTTAAACGGAGGAATAATAGCATGGAACAAATTAAATTGAATCTTAAAAAGATCTCATTATTACTGATAGGATTTGCATTTATTATTGGGTGCAGTTCGCAAAAATCGTCAAGCGAATTTCTAATTCTTTCACCAAAAGAATTTGACCAAAGATTGAAAGCAGAAAAAAATCCACAGCTTATTGATGTGAGAACACCCGAAGAATTTGGGAATGGTAGTATGTACGGCGCAAATAATTTTAATTATTTAGACGGAACGCTTGAAAAAGTTATGGCTAGTTTAGATTCCACAAAAACTGTATTTGTATTTTGCGCAAAAGGTGGAAGAAGCGCTAAAGCTGCAAAATTATTAAAGTCTAGGGGGTTTGTTTCAATTATTGATTTAGAAGGAGGCTTTGCAGTATGGGAGGTTTCTGACCCTTTTCCAAAGGAGTAATTTTTAACATTCGTATTCATAAGTACATCCGAACTTATCTAAAGTTGGGCTGTTATTAATTAGTTATGTCGTTTAAATAACTATACACTAAGCCTTTCGGACTTATCTTTAGGTTTTTATTACCTTTTGTGAAAAAAGCACTCTTTTCTTTATCTTTATTTCTAATCTTAGTTTCTGCAGCTTTGGCTAATCCTGGCCATAGCTATAGCCTTAAGCTTAAATCAGGGACCATTAAAATAGAAAAACAAGCATCTAATTCATTGATAGGAGATTTAGTAGAAGCCAATTCTTATGTAATCATTCAATTTAATGAAATTCCAAGTTCAGGATCTAAAAAGAATATTGAATCTAATGGAATTAAATTATTAGAGTATTTGCCTAATTATTCATTTTTGGCCTTTGTAGAAAATCCACCTGATATTCAATTACAAACATTAAATATTCGTGGAATTATTTCTTTTAAGAAAGAATTTAAATTTTCTAAATTCTTTTCTAAAACGAGCTATCCTAACTGGGCAATCCCTACCAGAGGGAGAGTTAATTTAATGATTGAAACTCACCTAGATGTTGAACAATCAACATTTCAAGAGACGATGCGCTTAAATGATGTAGTCATTAAATATATCGATCCAAGTGGATCATATTATAATATTGAGATCGACCAAAACAGCATTCATAAACTCGCAGCAATTGACATTGTAAAGTTCATAGATTATATTCCTGCGCCACCAGAAAAGGAAGATGACAAAGCAAGGTCTTTACATCGAGGAAACATGTTAGATTCAGACCACCCATTAGGAAGGAAATATGATGGAACTGGGATAAGTATTTCTTTAGCTGATGATGGTTTAATTGGACCACATATAGATTATACCGGAAGAGTCACTCAGTTTGTGAATTTTGATAATGGTTCTCATGGTGACATGACAAGTGGTATTGCAATTGGAGCAGGGAATTTAAACCCTAGAATCAGAGGAGCGGCACCTGGCGCTTCATTGTTCTATTATAACATTTCAGGTTACCCGCATATTGCAAACGCTGTTACAAACTTAACCAACAGAGATATTGTAATTACTTCAACATCCTACAGCGAAGGATGTAATGCTGGATATACATCAACAACTAGAGTTGTAGATCAACAAACTCGTCAAAACCCAGAACTCCTTCATGTTTTTTCGGCAGGCAATAGTTCCGGAAGTACTTGCGGATTAAATGCATACGGGGCTGGAACTCCATGGGGAACAATAACAGGCGGCAGGAAACAAGGAAAGTCTGTTATTGCAACGGGGAATCTAACCTTCTTAGGAACTTTAACAAACAGCAGCAGTAGAGGACCAGCTTCTGATGGGAGAATAAAACCAGACATCTGCTCAAATGGAACTAATCAATTATCTACAGATCCAAATAACGAATATTCTCCCGGTGGTGGTACCTCTGCAGCTGCACCTTCAATTGCAGGAACCGCTGCTCAACTATATCAAGGGTATAAAGAATTACACAATGGAACCAACCCTGAATCTGGTCTAATTAAGAGCGTTATGCTTAATACAGCAAAAAACTTAGGTTTTGCCGGACCAGACTATTATTACGGATGGGGACAAATTAATGCACATAGAGCCATGCTCTTAATTGAAGAGGACAGATATTTAGATACCACCATCTCAACCAATAACACCAATACTCACACTATAAATATTCCTCAAGATCTACTTGAGTTAAGGTTTATGGTTTATTGGACTGACTTTGAAGCTTCAACAATTGCATCGCAAGCGCTTGTGAATGATTTAGATATAAAAGTTGTTACCCCAAATGGCGATACAATTCTACCTTGGATATTAGATCCAACGGCAAATGCTGCTGCCTTAGTTTCCGCAGCCAGAAGAGGAGTTGATACTCTAAATAATGTAGAACAAGTTTTTATTGATTCAGCAAAATCTGGAAATTATACGATTTTAATAAATGGAACTTCAGTTCCTCAAGGCCCACAGAAATATTTTCTAAGTTGGGAAACAAGAACTGATGAAATTCATATTACCTATCCTTCAGGCGGCGAATCATTTGTTCCATCAACCTCTGAAACGATAAGGTGGGATGCAATTGGTGATCAAAGTAGTTTTCAAATTGAATATAGTATCGATAGTGGGTCCACATGGAACAACATATCATTTGTTTCAGGAAGAATAAGATCAAGAACTTGGTTTGTACCAGACTCAATTAGTGGAAATGCTTTTATTAGAGTGCGTCGAACCACAGGCCCTTCAACTTTTGGATCTTCAGATACTTCTGATTTCACTTTTTCAATAATAAAAACTCCTTCAAATATCAAAGCCGATTTCGTTTGTTTAGACTCAATTAGAATAAGTTGGGATACCGTTCCTGGAGCAACTGGCTATGAAATTAGTATGTTAGGAAATAAATATATGGATTCTATTGGGCGATCTGACACCAATTATTTTATTATTCAGAATGCAGATTTTCAAGAGGATAATTGGGTTAGCGTAAAGGCTTTAGGAATTAATATTATAGGAAGAAGGGCAAACGCGGTTCAGCTATCAAAGGAAATATCTGGTTGTAATTATAAATATGACTTCGGTATTCAAAAAATTATCTCGCCTGCTGATAATTACATTTTAAGTTGTGGAAGTAATACTTTCCCAGTTAAAATAGAAGTTATAAATAAGGGAGACTCTTCCATTTCAAATGCACCTCTATCTTATGTAATAAATAATATAATATACAGAGATACGCTAGTTGGTCTTTTAGCTCCTGATAGTAGCATCGTATTTATTTTTAAAGATTCAATTAATGCTACATTAAATGGTCAAAACAATATAGAAGTAAAGGGCATCATACCATTGGATGAAAATTACACCAATGATTCATTAATCGCTTCATTTGAAGTTATTCAAAGTAATTCCGCATCCCTGCCATTGGTTAACAATTTTGACGCCAATACCCTTTGTCCAACAACAAGTAATTGTGGTGGAACTAATTGCAGTTTATCAAATGGATGGATAAATACGAGCAGTATTGATTTTGACGATTTTGACATGCGCGTTAATAATGGTGGAACACCTTCAGGTGGAACTGGCCCATTTAATGATCATACTTTAGGGAATTCTGCAGGACAATATATCTATTCAGAAGCTTCTAATAATTGCTATGATGCAGAATCTCATGTCATTAGTCCATGTGTAGATTTAGCAGGAACTAAATTCCCTGAACTAAGCTTTTGGTATCATATGAATGGAACTAGCGTTGGATCACTTTCAGTTGATGTTTACTCTGAAGGATCTTGGACTGAGGACATCCTTAATCCAATTGAAGGCAACCAAGGAACAAGCTGGCAAAATAAGATAGTTGACTTATCCAGCTTCATTGGTCAAGTAATAAATATTAGATTTAGAATTAGAACGGGTGATTCATTTTCGAGTGATATTGCCATAGATGATATTTACATTGGAGACATAGTCACCAATATTTCTAAAATTAAGAGTAGCCCATCATTTAACTTATACCCAAACCCTGCTAAAAATCAGCTCACTATCGAATTGGAAAATAACAGTTCAGAAACAATTCTAATACATGATATAAGTGGCCGTTTGGTTAAAAGATTCCAAAGTAACTCCTCATCAACAACCATTGATATTTCAGAATTAGAAAGCGGATTGTACTTTATTTCTTTAGAAAGAGTTGGAATAAAAGAAAAACTGATTGTATATTAATCTAATAAACTTAAAAAAATCTCATCTATAATATTAGATGAGATTTTTTTTTGCCCTACTCAAAATCTTAATTTCGCAGAATGATTAAAGATTCGATTTCTGCAGTTGAAAGTAAACTGCCAATCATGGAGCAATTCTACACGATTCAAGGTGAAGGATATCACTCCGGCAAGTCAGCTGTATTTATTAGACTTGGAGGCTGCGATGTTGGATGTCACTGGTGCGATGTTAAGGAAAGTTGGAATAAGCTAGATCACCCTCTTGTTTCTATTGACGAGATTACAGAAAAAGCAAACCAATATCCAAGTCGTTTTGCTGTTATAACTGGTGGGGAGCCAGTCATGTATAAGCTAGACCAACT
>CAYPJC010000022.1:0-14008 GCA_964410855.1 uncultured Flavobacteriales bacterium
ACTAATGTATATTACTTTTAAATGAAAATGAGTTTGTGCGCAGACTCGCGTTATGCTCAATAAAAACAATTAAACAATGCTAAAGAAAACAATTACCCTAGTCCTACTCTTAATCGCAGGAAACGTATTCAGTCAAAAGTCAGCGTATATAATTTACAATTCTAGTGGCAAAAAAGTGTCTTATAAGAAGATGATTAAAGAACTTGTGAAGAAAGATATTGTTCTATTCGGAGAATTGCACAATAATCCAATATCTCATTGGCTACAATACGAGACTACTTCAGATTTGAATGAAAAGAGAGAACTTGTTCTTGGAGCCGAGATGCTTGAAGCTGATAATCAACTTGTTTTAAATGAATATCTAAAAGATTCAATTACTTATAAGGAACTAGATTCTTTAGCAAGGTTATGGCCTAATTATAAAACCGACTATGCACCATTGGTAGATTATGCCAAGAATAATCAAATACCATTTGTAGCTACCAATATACCACGAAGATATGCCAATATGGTCTTTAAAGGTGGCTTTGGGACACTTGATTCGCTTTCGGTTAAGGAGAAAGAATGGATTGCCCCATTACCGATTCCTTTTGACAGTGAACTCGCAACATATAAAAACATACTTGTAATGATGGGGGAACACGGAAGTCCAAATTTAGTTAAAGCACAAGCAACAAAGGATGCTACAATGGCTCACTTTATCCTAAATAATTACGAAGAAAATCATTTATTCATACACTTTAACGGAGCTTACCATTCGGACAATTATGAAGGGATTTTATGGTATCTGCAAAGAGAAAGAACTGATTTGAAATATGGTACTATAACTACCGTTTCTCAAGACAATGTAAATAAATTATTGAAGGAAAATAAAAACACTGCTGACTTTATTATTTGTGTAGACAGTAATATGACCACTACATATTGAACGTCTCATTTGAACGAAATAATAAAGAGCATAACAACGGTAACCGTTGCACAAGTCATTAGTTCTTAAAAAACAACTTCAAATAAGCCTTTTTAAGCAAGTTCTTAATTTTCATATATTACAGAGAAGTTGATTTTGGGAAGGCTTGGCATAAATAATGTTGGCTTTATATTCCCATATTTTTAAAAAAAAAAGCAAGCAAGGCTTTTGGCTCACTTCTTGCTATTTTTTGGGGAGCATACACTATTATTTTTTCATTTAGCACCTTACTTTCCAATACAAAACTGGCTAAAAATATTACCCAATATATCTCGATCAATCTCAATGGTGCCGGTAATTTCGCCCAAAAAATGTAATGCCTGACGAATGTCCATGGCTAAGAAATCACCAGTAATATTTGTATTCAACCCTTCTTGTACTCGAGTTAACGCTTTACCTGCTTCCTTCAATGCTTGGTGATGCCGTGCATTACTCACAATCACATCATTGCCACTTTGCATTTTATCTTTAGCTATGTTTTCTAATCGGCTACTAAGATCATCAAGTCCTTTTTGTTTTAAAGCACTAATATAGATTACTTCTTCCCTATCAGAAAACTTCGATTTAAGTTGGCTGACTTCTCCTTGGTCTATTTTGTTAGCCAACACAATGAGTTGCTTTTCTCCTGCTTCAAACTTTGAGCGTATTAAATCTATACTCTTTTCAATTTCCTCTTTACTGTCCTTCACAGCATCAACAAGACAGAGAATTAAGGCAGCTTTTTCAACCATCTTAAAAGCCCGCTTAATCCCTATGCTTTCTATCACATCTTCTGTTTCTCGAATCCCTGCTGTATCAATAAATCGAAAAGTAAGTCCACCAATGTCAACTGTGTCTTCAATACTATCTCTGGTAGTTCCTGCTATTTCTGAAACAATGGCTTTGTCTTCATTTAATAAGGCGTTCAACAAAGTAGATTTTCCCACATTGGTTTGACCAACTATAGCCACAGGAATACCATTCTTCATGACATTCCCAGTTGAAAAGGAAGCTACCAACTGATGAATCATTTGCAATAACCTTTCTACCAATGCTTTTAAATCATCTCGATCGGCAAATTCTACATCTTCTTCTGCAAAATCTAATTCTAACTCAATAAGTGATGTAAATTGAATGAGCTCATTTCTTAATTTAGCTATTTTATTAGAAAACCCTCCACGCATTTGATTCAGCGCAATATCATGAGCTGCTTTGCTCTCCGAGGCAATTAAATCACCTACTGCTTCAGCTTGTGCCAAATCCATTTTGCCATTCATAAAAGCACGTTGAGTATATTCTCCAGGTGTTGCTAGTCTAGCTCCTTTATCCAACAGCAACTCCATCACTTTACTCAAAATATAAGATGATCCATGGCAAGAAATCTCCACTACATTTTCACCGGTATATGAATTTGGCGCCTTGAATAAACTCACCAATACTTCATCAATGACCTCCTCCCCTTTCACTATTTCTCCAAAGTGAAGACTTTGTGATTTCTGCGTATTTAGGTCTTTGCCTTTAAATATTTGACTGCATAAATCAATGGCCCTTTCGCCAGAAAGACGAATAATTCCTAATGCCCCAGAGCCAGATGGCGTAGATAAAGCACAGATAGTATCATTCATATGAATCATGCTGCAAAACTAATTAATAATAGATGTCAATTCTTACTCACACTATGCCATTGAAAAGGCTAATTTTATTCTTTCTATTGTTTTTTAATCTCGATGAATCATTTAGCTCATTTATTCTTATCACAGTCAGATATTAATCTATTGATAGGTAATTTCATTGCAGATCATGTGAAAGGCAAGAAAATCGAGAGTTTTTGCCCTGAAATTCAATCAGGAATAAAGATGCACAGAGCCATTGATGAATTTACCGATAAGCACCCTGTTGTTTTAAAAAGTAAAGAGCGGCTTTATCCAAAATACCATAAATATGCTGCGGTAATTGTAGATATGTTTTACGATCATGTATTGGCAAAAAATTGGAGTGATTATTCTCCTATTTCCTTAGAAATTTTTGCGTCAAATGTATATCGCATATTGGGTGCCCACGAATCAATTTTACCTGAACGCTCAATAATTATCCTGAATTACATGAGCAAACAAGATTGGCTGAGCAACTATGCCAATTTAAATGGAATGAAACGAGCCTTGAAAGGCTTGTCTATACGTGCAAAATTTGATTCTAAGATGGACGAATCTATTCTTGATTTAGAAAGGGACTATAGACTTTATGAATCTGAGTTCAACGTTTTCTTTAAGGAGCTTTTTGAATTTTCAGCGAATTGGCCATCGACGACCAATTAATTAACTTTGAATTCAATGATTAGTAATATTCCTCTAGCAGAAAGAATGCGCCCTATTTCACTAAATGATTATGTTGGACAACAGCATATCGTTGGTAAGGGTGCAGTACTGAGAGAATTAATAGAGAAGGGTATGGTTCCTTCGATGATTTTATGGGGAAGCCCAGGCATTGGAAAAACAACCTTAGCCAATATAATTGCCAATAATACAGAACGTCCTTTTTTCAAATTAAGCGCGATAAATTCCGGTGTAAAAGACGTAAGAGAGGTTATCGAACAAGCTAAAAAACAAAACCTGTTTGGGGCAAAAAATCCCATTCTATTTATTGATGAAATTCATCGGTTTAGTAAGTCTCAGCAAGATTCATTATTGGGTGCTGTAGAAAGTGGAACCATTACATTAATTGGCGCTACTACTGAGAACCCCTCTTTTGAAGTGATTTCTGCCTTGTTAAGTAGGTGTCAGGTATATACGCTTGAACCATTAAACAAGCAGGAGTTAATCGGTTTAGTGAACAAAGCCATTAAGGTAGATGAAATACTAAAGACCAAGAAAATAAAAATAAAAGAAGATCATGCATTGCTCCAGCTTTCTGGTGGTGATGCTAGAAAACTCTTAAACTTACTGGAGCTAGTCGTTAATAATCACAAGGAAATCAATGTGGTGATTACTGATGAAAAAGTAAAAAACATTGCCCAGCAAAACATTATTAAGTATGATAAGGATGGTGAGCAGCATTACGATATCATTTCTGCTTTCATTAAATCCATTAGAGGCAGCGACCCAAATGCCGGTGTTTATTGGCTAGCTAGAATGATTGAAGGAGGCGAAGACCCTAAATTTATAGCAAGACGTTTATTGATACTCGCATCAGAAGATATTGGAAATGCAAACCCTACAGCAATAGTGATGGCTAACAATTGCTTTCAGGCTGTTAATGTTATTGGATGGCCAGAATCTAGAATAATACTATCACAGTGTGTCACTTATTTAGCCTCTTCTCCAAAAAGCAATGCAGCTTATATGGCCATCAATAAAGCTCAAGCAGAAGTGAAAGAAAGCGGAAATCTTGCTGTACCACTTGCTTTAAGAAATGCCCCGACTAAGCTGATGAAAGAGATTGGTTATGGCAAAGAGTATAAGTATTCACACGATTTTCCCAACAACTTTGCCGCACAAGATTTTTTGCCTAGTGAAATCGATGGAAAAACTTTTTATGATCCAGGCGAAAATGCACGAGAAAATGATTTACGTAAACGCTTAAAAGCACTTTGGAGAGAAAAATACGGGTATTAGCCAATTTTCAATCCGTTAATTTTTAATTTTCAATACTTGTCCAAAATTGCCTCACCGAAGACTAGCTTTTTCGATATTTTAACTTGGATATCAAGAAATCGAATTCCGAACCTTTACTGTGTAATTACGAATTGCCTTATTCAAAGGAATACCTTCCTTTTCCATTTCATTTTTCACCCAAACTGCTGCCATTACATGAGTTAATTGCTCCCCTTCATCGGAGCCCTCTATTTTTATAGCTGGTGATTCCTCTTCAAGAATAGCTTCTTCAGCAGCAATTAGCTTTTCTAAGTCGTGGTCATTCACCAATTGTTTGATTACAGGTAATTGCATATCAGTTTTTTAATTTTTCCAGCATTTCTACAACAACATCCTCTTTTGATGTAGCTCCTGATGTTAGCAATTCACCGTCTTTAAAAGCTGCAAAAAAAGGTAAATTATCTACTCCTGCTTTTTTTCGTGCCCCTTCATTTTCTTCTGCATTTACATCTATAAATGCAATGCCTTTAAAGCGCTCATCGTTAGAAAGTCTTTTGAATTTTGGAGAAAATAGTTTGCATGAACCACACCAATCAGCATAATATTTTACCATTACCATTTTGTTGTTACTCAATATCGATTCAAAATCGTTATCTGTAATTAGATCTACTGCCATAATTTTTTAAATTTTAGTTTTCTTTGCTTCATTCCAATACGCATTTATTTCGTCCAAACTCATATCGGCTAGTTTTTTACCAGATTTCGAAGATTCATTTTCTAGATACTTAAACCGCTGAATAAACTTTTTATTGGTTCGCTCAAGAGCATCTTCAGGATTTACTCCAATAAATCGCGCATAATTAATGAGTGAAAAAAGCACATCCCCAAATTCACCCTCTATTTTAGCCTGCGAAACAGGAGTTTCCTTATCTGCTTTAGCTTGAATTTCCTCGCTTAGTTCCTGCAACTCTTCTTGTACCTTCTCAAATACTTGTTCCGGCTTTTCCCAATCAAATCCTACTCCTCTAGCCTTATCTTGAATTCGAATGGCTTTTACTAATGCTGGTAAAGATTTGGGAACACCTTCTAATACCGACCTTTTCCCATTTCCCTCTTTCAGCTTGATTTTCTCCCAATTGGAAAGAACCTCTTCTGCATCTGTTACTACTTCATCTCCATAAATATGTGGATGCCGGTGAATAAGCTTATCACAAACCCCATTTAAAACGCTTTCAATGTTAAATGCATTTTTTTCTTCCCCTAATTTCGAATAAAATACCAAGTGGAGCATAAGGTCACCCAATTCCTTCTTAATTTCTTCTAAATCACCTTCCACAATTGCTTCAGACAACTCATAGGTTTCTTCTATCGTCAAATAGCGAAGACTTTCCATGGTTTGCTTTTTATCCCACGGACATTTTTCACGCAATTCGTCCATAATGACTAAGAGGCGCTCAAATGCTTTCAGTTTTTCTTTCATGGAATTTTTTTCCAAATTTACTTTGAAATTTAGGGTATTCATAATTCAAAGAAATGAATACTTTTGCAAAATGTTGAGGACATTCTTTCTAGTCTGTATTATTCATTTTGTTGGACTTAATTTGCTTCAAGCACAAGAGAACAAGCTACCTGCTTATCAGGTAGGAATTAAAGGGGGTTACGGATTTATTATACCTCATAGCACGGCTATGGAATTTATAACTCAACAACACATCTCAAAACTTACTTTTTTTGCTGAAAAAAATACATTCGGCAGCCGTTCGTGGCAACAGCGTTACCAGTTTCCAAGATTGGGATTAAGTTTCAACTATTTCAATTTAAATAACCGCAAGCATTTAGGAAATGCGTACTCTTTAGCCCCTTATATGAGTTTTAAAATTTTGGGCAAAAGCCCTTTTCAATTGAGGTTAAAAACAACTTTGGGTGTTGGGTATTTAGAAAAACCTTTTGATCCAGAATCAAACTTTAAGAATGGGGCAATTGGAAGTCACATCAATTTATTTTTCTCCATCCTTCTTGAAACTGAAATCCATCTTTCTGAACACTACGGATTGACAGTGGGTACTAACTTTTCTCATTTCAGCAATACCTCCTTTAAAAAGCCTAATAAAGGAATAAATATTCCAACTATTGAGGGAGGCTTAATTTATAGATTTGGAGAAGCTAAAGAAAGAGATGTAAAGCCAATAAGCGAATTTGAAAAGCAAAAAGGGTTTTTTAGAGCAAGTTTAAGTTTCGGTTTAAATGAAATTTACCCCTATGGAGGAGAGACTTATCTTGCAAGCTATTTTTCAATGGGTTATGAAAAGAAGCTCAGTTTCAAAAGCTCTATTGGTGGAAACTTAGATGTCTTTTATAATCCTGCACAAAAAGCAGAATTAGAGAAAGACTCTATTTATATTGACGCTGGTTGGGAAAACACACAGCTTGGGATTTCAGTTAATTACACACTTCATTTCGGAAAGTTTGAAACCTACTTTTTAGCTGGCTATTACCTAAAAAAGGAAGACGAAGAATTACCAAACATCTACACCATATTTGGTGGTAGAGTTCATTTAAATGACCGTTTAAACCTCAATATTGGTTTAAAAACGCACATTGCTAGTGCAGAGTATTTAATGCTTGGAATTGGCTATAAAATTGGAAATAACTAATGAGAAAATTGAACCAATACCTATTTCTTTTTTCACTGTTTCTTCTTTCTGCTTGTGCGAAAGAAAACATGGGAGATTGTTTTAAGTCAACCGGAGATATTGTAGAAGAAACTCGTCAAGTTCCAAGTTTCAACTACATCGAATTGTATGACCATATCAATTTATACATTTCTTTTGGCACTGAACAACAAGTAGTTGTTAAAGGCGGAGAAAATTTGCAAGAACACATCGAAACGAAGGTCGAAGGAGGTGTTTTAGTAATTCAGAATAACAACCGTTGTAATTGGGTTAGAAGCTTTAAAAAAAATATTGATATTTATTTAACTATTCCTGATCTTAAGGGCATGGAATATCGTGGTTCAGGAGAAGTCAGGTTTTTAGACACCTTGGTTGGGGAAAGTTTTGTTATCAATCTGTTTCAGTCAAGTGGTGATCTTTTTCTTTTACTTAATACTCCTTATGCTGAATTAAAGACAAATTCAGGGCCGGTAACTATAACTGCCTCAGGAAAAGTTGATTATTTAGTTGCTTTTGTTGGTGGAACTGGATTTGTTGATGCCTCAGGTATTGAGAGTATCGGGGGATTAGCAGTTACTACAAGCACAGGGTATATTCGAATTAATGCATCAGACTTCCTTAAGGCAGATATTTCAGGTATTGGTGACATCGAATATTTTGGTGACCCCACTATTGAGTTAATTGATAATGGCAAGGGCAGTTTAATTAAACGCTAATCCATTTTTAAGGGGTCAATCAAAGTTTTATTCCAAGCTAAAAAATTGGCGGAATCGTGATTGATTCTTAACTTTGCACAAAGTTTCAACTATGAAAGTAATCTTAATCACCATTGTAATGTTAGCCATTGGTTTTGCAGGAATTGCCATTAAGCTTTTGCTCAAAAAAGACGGCAAATTTGCAGGAACATGCGCCAGCAATAATCCAATGCTGAATAAAGAAGGCGCTCCTTGCGGTTTTTGTGGAGCTAAGCCTGAAGAAATGTGTCAAAAAGAGGATTAAAACTCTTCAATTACTGCTTTTAAGTCAGGTGTAAAGTAAGTTTCAAACTCACCATCTACTCCTGAAGATATTAAATACGCAGAAAGCGCCGGATGCTTCTTAAGGTAAGCTATACTCTTCTCTTTTCCCATGACCATAAATGCAGTTGCATAAGCATCAGCTGAGCCACAATCAGAAGCAATTACAGTAGCACTCAATAGATTATTTTCTGCTGGAAAACCAGTCTGGGGATTCAAAGTATGCGAATAGCGTTTACCGTCAACTTCATAATATTTTCGATAGTTCCCTGAAGTAGCCATTGCCTTATTTTCTAAACTAATTCGCGCTCCAAGCTTACGTTCTAAATTGTCGCCTTCAGGTCTATCTATTCCAATCATCCACCACTCTCCCCTTTTATTTTTTCCTTTTACTTTTAGCTCGCCGCCCAATTCAACATAGTAATCAGCGATTCCAAATTTTTCAATTCTTTCTGCCATAAGATCCACCGCATATCCTTGGGCTATTGCATTAAAATTTAGTCTTGCATTTACATGATCTTTTGTCAGTAAGGAATCTGTTAAATGAAACTGTTCCATTCCGCAAAACCTTAATAAACTATCAACCAATGAAGAATCCATCCGCTGAGGATTCGCATAATCGAAACCCCAAGATTTTATCAATGGCCCAATACTCGGATCAAAAGCTCCCTCTGTTTCCTGATAAATTAAATTTGAGAGTAAAAAAACAGATCTAAAATTATGGTCAATAATAACTGAGTCGGATTCATTAAATATCGAGACTAAAGAAGTTGGAACATAAGTTGATAAACTTTGATCAAAGCTGATTAATAAGGAATCCATAACCCTTTTTATTCCGTCTCTTTCCTCACCAATATACTTTATGGTATAGGTGGTTCCTTGTGCTTCTCCTTGAACAGCATTTTCAATCAGGTCTTTTACGATTCTTTTTCTATTGAAGTCTGACAAGCAGCTAAAAACAAAATAAAGATGAATAGTAATCTGTTCATTCTTCAGACCCCTTTTTTATGACATCCCAAGTATGATCTCCCATTAACCGGGCAGTAGCAACATACTTCTCATATTTGCATTCCCTAGCCCATTCATCTGCTCCAATCATTGAAAGCACCCTTCCTCCTTCTTTTTTTTCATATAAATGATAGGTATGACCGGTCAATGGCTTAAACCCCATTTCCGCTCCATAAATATCTTCCGAAATAGAAACCCGTTCTTTCAAATGATTGGCCTGATTGACCAATAATTCCATTTGATCATAAATCTGCTTCATTTGAACATTGGTTTGCTCAACCATAGCAGACATTGCAGAAGTCTTGATTCGATCTTTATCATCAGGGAAAATAACTGCACTGCTTACATTGTGAGCATAAGGCAGGTTATGAGGATTCTCTGTAATCTTATCCTTATCTATCGGAAGTCTCTTTTCTACATCTGGAGATTTTTTCTTCGTCATTTTTGATTTTCTTCTCTTGTAAAAACTGGCACTTTATCTGAGCTTAGTTCTTGATTAAAACGATAACCGTTGATATCAAACCCCCTTAAATCCGCAACCTGAGCTATTTCATTCTCAATGATGTATCTACTCATTAAGCCTCTTGCCTTTTTTGCGAAAAAAGAAATAATCTTATAATTCCCATTTTTTGCATCTTTAAACTGAGGACTTACAACAACCCCATCGAGTTTTTTCTGATTAACAACCTTGAAATATTCATTGGATGCAAGGTTAATAATAACCTTCTCTTTGTGATTTTTCAACTGATGATTGATGAGTTCTGTCGGTTTATCTTTCCAAAACTGATATAAGTTATTTGGTTTACCAACTTTTAAATCAGTTCCCATTTCCAAGCGATAAGGCTCCATAATATCAAGCGGTCTTAGCGCTCCATACAATCCTGACAATATCAATAAATGACTTTGTGCATATTCTATAGCGGTATCACTTAAAGAAAGAGCTCCTAATCCTAGGTAAACATCTCCCGTAAAAGCAAAGATAGCCTGCCTACTTGTTGGGGAAATAATCTTTTTACCCTCCCATTTCTTATATCGATCCAAATTTAGTTCAGCCAATTGGTCACTAATCGACATTAGGCTTTTCACTTTCTTATGACTAAAGCTTGAAAGTTTTTTAATTAACTTTTCAGAAGAATCAATAAATTCAGGATGAGTAAACTCTTCCAGAGAAACTTTCTTCTCAAAATCTAAGGACTTGGCTGGTGATAAAAGGTGTATCATAACTTAATTTCAAAAATAACAAACACTTGCATAATTAGTTTCAACAAAAAAGGGAAAAGCCGTGCTTTTCCCTTTTTAACATAAATTGCATTGCACGTTTAGAGAAAAATTACTTTTTCCACTTTGCAATGTTCTCATTGTTCATTTTAATGTATGGCTGATACTCTGCCTCTGTAGACAATTTCAATGACTTTTCTGCCGTTGCAAGAGCTAATTTCTTTTCTCCCTTAGCTTCATAAATTAATGATAAAGTATAGACATTCCAGAATTTCTCAGAAATAGAAACTGATTTCATTGACCAAGCTAATGCTTGATCCAAATCTTGATCGTTATCTAAATAATAGCGTGCACTTTTATTATACATACTATATGAATTCTCAACTTTACTTACTTCATCTTTAATGTTTTGCATAGCAATTTCTTTCACAGCTACCTTCACAGGAATTGTCCAAGTAGTGTTTTCCCAAGCAAACATTAAATCTGCAGACTCATCCGTTACATTTGCAAACCAAAATGTCATTCTTTCTGTTTTTACAGCTGATTTCATTCCTTCAACAGTAACTGAAGCAACATCATTTTCTGCTTTATAATTACCTTCTTGTACACCTAAATCTGTATTCAACATCACCTTCCATTCTTTCTCACCTGGGATAGACATGATTGAATAAGTTCCGGCTTTTACATCAACTCCACCAAAATTTGCATCAGAGCTAAATTCTATTTTAGTTGATGAATTTGCTCCTGTTCTCCATACTTGATTAAATGGCTCTAAATCGCCAAATATCACTCTATCTTTCACTCCAGGTCTAGAATATTTGACAGTTACATCTGTTAATCCAATTCGTTGCATCACTTCAGCATAAGGGCTAGGTTTAGGCAAATCTTGTGCGTTTAAAGTAAACACAGTAAGCATAAGTGCTAATGCACTAATTTTAATTTTCTTTATCATTTTAAATTATTTTGTTCAGCTGCAAACTTAATCTATTCAAAAGAAAACACCTCATTAAGATTGCTTAAAATATTTTAGGCAGGTAGATGATTTTTTTTGTTTCAAAAAAAGGATTGTCAAAAAAATCTTGGATATAAAACTCTTGATATTTTCGATTTACTTCTTTGAGTTCCTCTGCTAAATCACCCCCTTTTAAAAAAAGAAAGCCATTTTTGAGATCATTAAATGATTGCTTTTTAATCTTTTCATCTACCCAAGATATGAACCGTTTACTTCTAGTTACGGCTCTGCTCACTATAAAATCAAATTGTTGATCTACCTCTTCTGCCCGCTTATGCTCAGCTTTTAAATTTTTCAGTCCTAACGATTTAGCAACTTCCTCAACAACTTTTATCTTCTTTCCAATTGAATCTATGCCCAAGAAATGTGCTTCAGGAAATAGTATAGCTAGTGGAATAAGTGGAAACCCTCCACCGGTACCAACATCTAATATATGGGTATCCTTTTTAAACTGAATGACTTTTGCTATCGCTAGTGAATGCAATACGTGGTGAACATAAAAATGATCCATATCCTTACGAGAAATGACATTTATTTTACTATTCCAATCTTCAAAAAGGGGTTTAAGGTCCTTAAATTGATCTCTTTGAGTGGGTGTTAAATCAGGAAATGATTTTAGAATTTCTTCCAATGAAAATTTAAATAGAATGTTTACTTCTTCGAATTAATTCAGATAATAAAGCTCTTGATCGAAAAAGTTGCGCTTTAACAGTTCCTAAAGGAATCTTTTGGTCGCTTGCAATTTCGTCATAGGACCATTCTTTAAAATACCGTAAGGTTACCAAGGTTTTATAAGGCTCTTCTAATTTCTCAACATAGGTTCTCATGAGCGAAATTTTTTGTTTTTCAATAAATTTCTCCTCTGGGTCTTTGGTTTGACTTTGAACTTGCACACTCCATGTTCCTCCTTTTCTCCCTTCAATCTCTTCATCAATTGAAGTGGTCTTTAATTTTTTCTTGCGAATAAAATCGATACAATGATTGGTTGCAATGCGAAAAAGCCAAGTACTAAAAGCATATTGAGGAGTGTATTGATCCAACTTCTTGAATGCCTTCTCAAAAGATTCAATAGCTAAATCCTCAGCATCACTCTCGTTTCGAATCATCTTAAGCACAAGGTAATATATTGGCTCTCGATAGCGAACCATTATTTGTGAATAAGCAGATTGATCGCCTTTTTTAGCAGCTTTCACTAAAGCCAAATCTTCAATGGCTTTCTTTGAGAAATTTTTATTTACTTCCATCTATCTACTTTCCAAATCCAAGTTGAAACACCAATTGCTGTTAGCGTGAGAATAAGACTAAATTCCAATAAAGGCATCAGAGGAATTAAATCGCTGTCACCCAGCTTTTTACTAATTCTGTTTAGTATTATGCCTTTAAAAATACTAATCAACACAAATGTCACTAAAATGATTAGCCATTCTTCGCTTATAAACAAAAGTATTAAAGTGAAAATGTTAACAAGTAAGGTAGATGCACCTGATAGCGCCAGCAAAAGGCGATGCTTGTTTCGATAATGGATTCCCGCTTGCAGTTGTCTCCTTTTTTGACAAATATATTCCTTCCAAGTTATTGGAGAATCACTCCTAGTATGGGCATTAAAATTTAGTTGAATGGCTGTATTCTTATCATTTGCCATTTCATTTACCAATAGATCATCATCTCCACTTCTTAGTTTTTGATGTTTATCAAATGCCAAACTCTGCTGAGCTATGTTTTTGGTATAAGCCAGATTTCTTCCTACACCCATATAGGCATCCTTTTTTAAGGCAAATGAAAAATACTGACTAGCAACTATTAGATTTTCGAATCTGATCAGTTTATTTAAAAACCCGCCTATTTTATTAAAACTGCTATGGCCTAAGACTATTTCAATGGACCCAGAAAATGATTCTGCTATGTTTGCAAGCCATAAATTGGAACAAGGTTTACAATCTGCATCAGTGAATGCTAACAGATTATTGCTAGCATTTTTAATGCCCATTTGAATGGCTTCTTTCTTTCCGTATCCCTCTTCTAAATGCAACAGCTGAATTCGTTTGTCTTGAAAGTGTTTAATAACTGCAATCGAATCATCGCTTGAATGATCATCCACAAACAATAACTCAAAGTCAATGTTTTTTTGCTCTAGGAGAAAAGGTATATTTTTTTTGAGATTTTTTGACTCATTTTTAACGGCAATAATTAAAGATAACCGCCTTGAATTAAGACTTGAACTTGACTGGCTAAATTGAGCCAGTCGTCTAAAATAGTTCAGGTAAAAATAAAGCTGAATCAATACTGATGCGAGCCAACCAATTAATAAACAGTCAATTAGGCCGATGTCTTCAATTTGATACATGGCTGTAAAGATAGAATTCTTTTGTGTGGCTTTGCTTACCTTTGGCCCTCTTTTCAAAAGGATTTATGCAGTTTAAAATTGAGCAGGAAGATAAAGCTACTAAAGCAAGAGCAGGAGAAATAACGACCGATCACGGAAAAATAGAGACTCCTATCTTTATGCCTGTTGGCACAGCGGGGACAGTAAAAGCGGTCCATCAAAC
>CAYPJC010000023.1:0-12262 GCA_964410855.1 uncultured Flavobacteriales bacterium
CCAAATCTTTTTCACTTATATTTTGATATTTATTAAGTAAAGTAGACTTATCCCAATCCATCAATCCACTCCAAAATTCACTTCCAACCCTTATGATAGGGAATTTACCTATTTTTTTAGTTTGAATTAAAGTTAATGCTTCAAAAAATTCATCTAAGGTTCCAAAGCCACCCGGTAAAACAACAAATCCCTGCGCATATTTAACAAACATGAGCTTTCTAACAAAGAAATAATCAAATGTTAGGGACTTGTCATTATCAATGTATGGATTATGACTTTGTTCAAAAGGGAGATCAATGTTTAATCCTACCGATTTTCCTCCTGCGCGATGGGCGCCTTTGTTAGCTGCTTCCATAATTCCGGGACCACCACCAGTTATTACACCGTATCCCTTTTTACATATTTTAAAAGCCAATTCATCAGCTATTTTATAGTATTTATGGTCAGGTTGGGTTCTTGCAGAGCCAAAGATGGAAACGCAAGGACCAATTTTAGAAAGATGTTCAAATCCATTAACAAATTCAGACATAATTTTAAAAACAGCCCAAGAATCGTTGCTTTTTATGTCATTCCATTGTTTATCACTAAATTTTTCTACTATTCTATCGTCTTTCTTATCCATCTTGTAATTCTTTAAAGCAGCAAATAAAGGAAATCAAACTTGTAAAACATATAAACAGCAATAATATTCTTTGGATAAACACTTAAATAATATTTGAAGCTAACAAATAAATGTGTTGCATTTATGGGTTGAACACAGCATATTAAAAATCATTACCTTTATTACACAAGAATCAATTATTAATACAAGCAACTATGAACGTCCTCCTTAAAAGATTGCCAGCAGTTTTACTTATCAAAACAATAGTTTTAGGTATATTATTTTTGCTATTTATAAGTCCTATTATCGCTCAGAATGTATTTAGTTATCATAATGGTCAACTACGCAATTATTTTATGCAATTAAATAAACCTATTCCGGAACTAGATTATTTATATGATATGGCTATCCATTCAATTGATACATCAGAAAACTCGGTTTTTTATGATACTATAGCAAATGACACAATGTCTGCCAGAATTTGGTTAAGACAATATGGAGAAACTAGAAATATGGCTTATGATACAGTAGGGTTTATGACAGCATCTGTTTTTAGCCAAAAGGCATACGATACAACTACTTACGATACAACTAATGCTTTTGGTCATGAAGTTACTGGGAAGATACCAATTGCATTAGTGCATTATGGATACTATAACTTTAAGCCAACCGTGATGAGTTCAGCAGATATTTTGAATTATTTTCAGGTAGATACTGTCAATAATTCATTTACCGATATACCAGGGAGGCCTAATGAACCTTATTTGCGCAAAACGGTTTTTTCAGCTGCAGCATTAAGTTTTCTAATTGAATCTCCTAAACAAACCTTTATTCTTGATAAAGAGTGGTTTGTTATTGATAATTCAAATTTTAAATATTACAATAATCCTCAATACCAATTTAAAATTAACTTTAGTGATGGGCAAGGAAATAGATATTATGATACAGACAAACGCTATGAAATAGAAGTTGATTATAGCAATTACCCTGGAATTAATATAGCTAAAATTGAAATTGTATCACTTGATTCTTTAGGTAATGAAAATATTGTGGCAGGAAATTATTTTAGAATACGTTCCCCATCAAGCTATTCAGTACCAGCTGGTTCTACAAGTACTAGCCTTGGATTAAAGATTAGGACTATTGAAGGGTGTGGTGCAGATGATCCTGATAGAATTAGAAAAAAAATTGTGATTGTTGGTGGATTTGATCCTTTAGAAACAAGAAACACTTCTGATATTTATGAAACAGTTGTAAGAAGAACCAAAATTGAAAAGTTACTTGAATATGGTTACACAATTCATGTAGTTGATTTTGCAGATAGTAAGATTGATATGCGTGCTAATGCTACGTATTTAACTTATTATTTAGATCAGTTAAAATTTGAACTACTAGATAGTGGAGATCCTGAAAACCCGAAAAGTAGCGAGCCTATGGTTATCATTGGATATAGTATGGGTGGAGTAATAGCAAATTTTGCACTGGCAAATTGGGAGCAAAATCCTGGGGTTTCAAACAACTATACGGATTATTTACATTATACTCGACTTCTAATAACAATGGACTCACCGCACGAGGGTGCTAACATTCCTATGGCGTATCAATATTTATATAGAAATGTTGAATCTCTATATGGTATGGGCTTTATTGATCTTACTACTAGAATTCTTAATAAACAGATTGGACTTGGTTTGCTTGAGTCACAAGCAACTAAGCAGTTGTTAATGTATCATATAGATACTAGGGGATTTCCTACAACTAATACTTATACTATGCATCCTGAACGTCAAGCATTTTTGAATGATCTGGCTCTTTTAGGTGGGGGGCCAAGTCATTGTAAAGTAATGGCAGTTTCAGGAGGTTCTGCAAGTGGTATTCGTCAACTAAGGGATTGGGATAAGAATATTAGAACCCCCGGTGACAGGCTTTTACATTTTGATGGATTCGCATATTTTAGGATTTTATGGTTTAAATTACCACTAGTTTATGCTAAATTAGAAATGAATACTTCTAATGGGTCTAATTTAGTGTATGAGTCCTTTAGTAATTTAAATTTCTTTAGATTTAGGTTGACTTGGAAGGGCTTGAAAAATAAATTGCAAAACACTTTAAGTCCATACTTTGGGGCTAGCGCAAACATACATTCTTATGATGTTGAAGCTGGCAGCTACGATGCTGGACTTGGGTTTGGTATAGAAGATTTTAATAATGAAGTAGAATGGCCAAGAAATTTACCCTTGGTAAATGTTAGTAGTTCTCAAAATCACATAGGTGGTGGAGAATACGTAATCGATATGGAATTTGGAATTCTAGGTTATGGCTTAGGAATTAACGCAAATATAGAGTCTGATGGATATGGATTTAACTTTGTTCCTTTGCGTTCTGCTTTGAGTTATGGAGGAAATATATATCAAGGTCAGCAGAGCCCGAATATTGAAAATAGTAATGCTACAAGTTTTATGGCACAAACACCTTTTGATGCTATTTTAGGTGTATCTAGTCAAAATCCTCTAGAAATAGATGGTATTTTACATTATAATTACAGTCATAACTGGCTGTTAAATCCTGCTTTAAAGGATTTAGCATATCCAAATCAAACTGTTCGTTTAAGAACTTGTGGTGATCAAGCTAATAGGCCAATCTCTTATTTATTAAATCGTGAAATAGGAGATGAAAAATTGTTTTTAGAAAATTTTGATATGGTTTTTCCTAAAAGTAACTTTTTCCCAGAATACGATTTATTTATCAATGAGCGTAATCCTGCTTATCGTTACTCTAGTTTTATTAATATACCAACTAGAAATCGTGCTGCTTTTTCTGATGATGAACCCTTTTTACAATATTTTAGTAATACAGCAGAATTCTATTCAGATCAAACAGCTGCATTAGCATTCAGTCCTCCCGATTTTTCTCAAGGCTTTATTTACAATGCACCTGTAACAGGTATATGGAACCATACGGATAAAATTTTAGCAATTTGTTGTGGTAATGGTAATTTGAGGTTGAAGAACATTCAATCAGAAGTCGTAAATAATGATACTTGGCTAGGCTATGACCTTGGTAAACATAGTGTAAAGCTAGAAAATTTTATAGATAAAACCCAATCTCTAAATTTCCAATTATTTAATATGAATGGAAAAAAATTACAAGAAGGCATTTGGACTTATCATGAAAACCAAGTTTACACCTTTAATGCTCCTTCATCGGGTGGCATATATTTATTAAAAGTATTTTCTACCCAAAAACAAAGCCTCATTAAAATATTTAACCCATAGAAACATGAAATACTTAATGCCAGTTATGTTCTTTCTTTTCTGTGTTCTTGGCTGTGAAGATGACGAGGTGGTAGAAAAAGAATATACTTTAGAGGGGAACTTGTATAAAAATTGCGAAAAAGAGCCTTTTAGTAATATGATTCTCAATTTTTATTACATTAAACAAGGTGGTTTGATTCGCAGAGAAAAAATAGATTTTCACCTATCAACTTCTACAGATAGCAATGGCTATTACAGAATTAAACACAAGGCCAAAGGCGATTATTTAGAAGTTTTAAACGATAAAAGTGAGCTTGTTTTTCGGTATGGTTATAATAGGCAAAAGCTATTTGAAAACCCAACTCATTACACCGAACTTTATCCAAGTACAATGTTAAAACATCCTGTTAAAATAAAAGTAGATAGACCTTTCAGCGATCAGGACACTATATTTATGGGAGCAAGCGCCAACTTTGATATTGTATTTACTTTGAATGGGCCTTTTGTTAACAATCAAATTAATCAAACAAATCTATTAAACTTTCAAATTTTAAATATAGGAATAGCCCCATTTTCTCAAAATATAACGGCCAATGCTACCTTTTTTTGGGCGATAGGGACAGAACAATACAAAAAAATTTCAGCAAATGCAGCCCCATTTTCTCCACCCTACTTAATATATAATGTTACTCAACGTATTTGTGATGGAGACACGGTAGTGGTGGACTTGAGGGGCTTGTAGGTTGATTTAATAAATAGCATTACTTATCCTTATTTCTTTTTTTAGGTATTGTGCTGTAAAGCTATTTTTATTTTTTGCGACTTGTTCTGGCGTTCCGATGGCTAATATTTCTCCTCCGTTTTTTCCGCCTTCAGGGCCTAGATCTATAATGTGATCAGCGACCTTTATAATATCTAGATTATGCTCAATAATTAAGACCGTATTACCATAATCAACAAGCCTGTTCAACACAATAAGTAAGATACGAATATCTTCAAAATGCAAGCCTGTTGTAGGTTCATCTAAAATGTAAAAGGTGTTTCCTGTATTTTTCTTTGATAATTCAGTCGCTAGTTTAACCCGCTGAGCCTCACCGCCTGATAGGGTAGTTGATGCTTGTCCCAAATGCACATAGCCTAAGCCAACTTGTTGCAAAGTTTTTATTTTCTGTAAAATCGAAGGGATGTTCTCAAAAAAATCTACCGCTTGATTAATAGTCATGTTTAATACATCACTTATAGATTTACTTTTATAACGAACTTCTAATGTTTCTCGATTATACCTTCTTCCATAGCATTCCGGACATTCAACATAAACGTCAGGCAAAAAATTCATTTCAATAGTCTGAACGCCAGCTCCTCTGCAAGTTTCGCAACGCCCTCCTTTAACGTTAAAAGAAAATCGACCCTGCTTATATCCTCTAATTTTTGCTTCAGGAAGTCGGCTGTATAAATTTCTTATATCTGTATAAACCCCAGTGTAAGTTGCCGGATTGGATCTTGGAGTTCTTCCGATTGGAGATTGATCAATTTCTATAATTTTATCTACTTCATCAATACCTTTGATACTTTTATAAGGCATCGGATTTCTTTTTCCATTATAAATGTGGTTGTTCAATATGGGATAAAGAGTATCATCAATTAATGTTGATTTTCCACTTCCTGATACCCCTGTTACACAAATCATCTTACCCAATGGGAATTTTACATTTACCCCTTTAAGGTTATTTCCTTCGGCACCTTTTAATTCAATGAACTTCCCATTTCCTTTTCTGCGTTTTTTAGGAACCTCAATGCTAAGTTCGTTGTTAAGGTATTTTGCTGTAATTGAATCGCCCTTCAACACCTCTTCAGGTCTTCCTTGCTCAACAATTTTGCCTCCATGAATTCCTGCATGAGGACCCATGTCAATCAGATAGTCAGATGCTAACATAATGTCTTTATCATGCTCAACCACTATAATTGAATTTCCAATATCTCTAAGGTTTTTTAATGCTTCAATCAATTGGTTATTATCTCTCTGATGCAAACCTATGCTGGGTTCATCTAAAATATATAATACTCCAACAAGTTGAGATCCAATTTGTGTTGCTAGCCTAATTCGTTGAGCTTCACCACCTGATAAACTTTTAGCACTGCGGTTCAAGGATAGATAAGTTAAACCGACATCCAACAAGAAATTAATTCTTGTTTTAATCTCCTTTAAAACATCTCTTGCAATAAGTTGATTCCGTTCCGAAAGTTGGCCTTCAACCCCCTCAAACCAATTCCCTAATTCATCGATATCCATATTGGCTAATTCACCAATATTCTTGTCTATGATTTTAAAAAACAAAGACTCTTTTTTAAGCTTGCTGCCTTTGCAAACATCACAGTCCATTTTATTCATGAATTTAACGGCCCATTTACCTAGCGATTTGGTTTTATTTTCTTCATATTGCCTTTCGATGAAAGAGGTTACACCTTCAAAATTGAATGAATATTTTGTAACAGTACCGCTTATTTTTTCTGTAATCTTTAAATCAGAATTGGTCCCATATAAAATGGTATTTATGGCTTCTTCACTTAAATCTTTAATAGGAGTTGTGAGTTTGAAGTCATAATGGTTTAATATTATTTCGACTTGTTTAAAGATCCACTTGTTAGAGTAATCCCCTAAAGGTGATATTCCACCTGACTTAATCGACTTGTTTTCATCTGGAATAATTTTATCTCGACTTACTTCGGCAATTTCACCTAATCCATTACATTTTGGGCATGCACCATATGGGGAGTTGAAAGAAAAAGAGTTGGGAGCGGGTTCATCATAAGAGATGGCTGATGTAGGACACATTAGATTTCTGCTGAAAAATCGTGGAGGAATACCCTCTTTGTCTTTTTCAAGAACCATAAGCACTCCTTTTCCTTGCTTCATTCCCAATTGAATAGCGTCCGAAATTCTTTTTTTGTTTTCATTCGTGACGTTCAATCGATCAATAACAATTTCGATATCATGTGTTTTGTACCGGTCGACTTGCATATTTCTGGTGATTTCTAGGACTTCACCATCCACTCTGGCTCTTAAATAACCTTGCTTTAAAATATTTTTAAATAATTCTTTATAATGACCTTTTCTGCCTTTTACGACTGGAGCTAAGATGCTTATTGATTTTTCTCGAAACTCCTTTAGAATAAGGTTTAAAATTTCCTTATCTGAATATTTGACCATTTTTTCTCCAGTCACGTAAGAATAGGCCGTTGCAACTTTTGAATAGAGTAATCTTAAGAAGTCATAGATTTCAGTTATTGTGCCAACTGTTGATCTAGGGTTTTTGCTAACTGTTTTCTGTTCAATAGAGATTACAGGGCTAAGGCCATCAATTTTGTCAACATCAGGCCTTTCTAATGTACCTAAAAATTGCCTTGCATAGGAGGCAAAGCTTTCTACATAACGCCTTTGCCCCTCTGCATATATTGTATCAAATGCCAGAGATGATTTTCCACTACCACTTAGACCTGTAATAACAACAAGCTTTTCACGTGGAATTTTTAAAGAAATGTTTTTTAGATTATGAACTCTCGCACCTTCGATGTCAAGTGTTTCAGAATCTTCTAATAGGTCTTTCATTTGCTTTTCTTCTCTGCTTTTAACAGTTTAGAAGATGCTTTGTTAAATGTCGAGAAGATAATCTTTATTCGTTGGGATTTTTATAGAATAGATAACCTTTGAGGTGTTTTTTAAATATTCTTGTCTCAACCAAGGGTTAAAATATTTCAATGTTTTATAACTAATATTATATTCATGAGCGAAATCTGCGAAGTCTTCGATGCTTGAATCTACGGTTACTTCAGTATATACCAAGGGTTGGTATAAATCTTTTTTACGAATATTGAAACCGTAGTCAGCAGCATTCTGTAAAATGTGTTTAACAGCTAATAATCTAAAGACATACCTGCCGGTTTCTTCATTCAATAACAAATCGTAATAATTATCGGTTTTTTGTCTTAAAAGTTCGCGGCTGATTCTCGCTTTACCAACATTGTATGATGCAGCAACTAAAGCCCAATCTTTGTAGATTTCGTAAGAGTCATTTAGATACTTACATGCCGCCTCTGTCGCTTTTTCAACATGATACCGCTCATCAATTTCATTATTAACTCTCAAACCATTTTCTTTTGCAGTTTCTTCTAAAAATTGCCAATAGCCTGTAGCACCAGCTGGTGATACAACATTTTGAAACCCACTTTCAATAAGTGCTAAATATTTAAAATCATCAGGGATATTATTTTCTTTTAATATTGGCTCTATTACAGGGAACCATCTATTTGATCTTTTGAAATAGAGAATTGTATTGGAATGAAAATAGGCGTTTGCATGAATTTCACGATCAAGACGTTCATATACTTCTGGGTCTTCTAATGGGACCTGACTTCCTGCAAATTTTATTTGAAGAGGAGGACTCAAGCTAAATATATGGTAACTATCTTCTAATTGTTCTTGGTGTAATAGATTGCTTTCCGTTGAATCAATTGAAAAAGTAAACAGTTGAATGAATCCAATTATAGCAATGAAGACAAATAAAAGCTTAAAGGGATTTAGAGAAAGGTTTTGAGTTATTTTCATTTAATTCTTTGTTTTTAGAAAAAAAAGATTTAGTTATTAAAAATAAAGAAAGAAATATCAATAAAGCATAAGATGAAAAGAGAATTGTAAATAAGTGACTCCAGTTTTTTATTGATAAGGCAATAAGCATGATAACTGAAGAAATCAATCCAATACCTCCAATTATAAATGTTACTGATTGATCTGAAAATCCTAAGTATGATAAATGATGCGTTGTGTGATCTTTGCCTCCAACAAAGGGTGATTGACCTTTATAAATTCTATTAATTATAACTGTTGTTGTATCAGATATTGGAACAATAAAAGCCAAAAGTGGTAAAAGAAATTGTCTGGAAGTAATTGTATCAGAAGTTGCAATTTCATTATTCCATAAAAAGTGAATAGACAATGCAGCTAAAATTACTCCAAGAAATTGACTTCCAGTATCTCCCATATACATTCGTGAGGGATGCCAATTGAAGTATAAAAATCCAATAAGACTTCCGATAAGTCCAATAACTATGATGAAGTAGGTATTATCAAACGACTGATTAAATGCAATAACAGTTAGCATACCTAAAAGAGCAAAGATGGAAGCAACTGTGGTAACACCATCCATGTTATCTAACATATTAATTGAATTCATCAATCCAACAACCCAAAGAAATGTAAGAGTGTAATTAAGCCATTCGTTATCAAATAATTGAATATTACTTCCAGTTGTAATTAATATGATTGCGCAAATTGCTTGCGCAATAAATTTAAGACTGGGGTTCGTGTTAAAAGCATCATCTGTTAGCCCAACCAGAAACCCTAAACTACAAGAGGCAACAACTCCAATAAGAGTTAAATCAAAACTAGCAGTTAATTTAGGAAATAGAATTTGATAAAAAGAGAGAACAAGTAGGAAGCCAATGAAAAAAGAAATGCCACCAAAAGCAGGTTTTGAGGTAGTATTCCATCTAATTGCTTTGCCATCGATATTTCTTATTCCCAAATTCTTTGAGAATTTTAGAAAAATCCTATTGATGAGTATACTGAATGTTAGGCTCCCTAGAAAAACTAAGGAAAGTTTGATGATAAAATATTCTGTAAACATCAAAATTTAGAGTTAAATGACTTGAAGTTAGGAGCTATTTGGTCTTTTTTAGAAACAATTGGATTTTCAATATTCCAATCAATGTTTAGATCCTTATCATTCCATTTAATAGACCCTTCTGATTCCTTGTTGTAGACGTTTGAGCATTTATAAGAAAATATAGTATTGTCTTCTAGTGTAACAAAACCGTGAGCAAAACCTGCTGGGATAAAAAATAAGAAATTATTTTTTTCACTTAATTCAATCGAAAAGTGCTGACCGTATGTAGAAGAATCCTTCCGAATGTCAACGGCAATATCTAGAACAGAACCTTGAATAACTTGAACTAGTTTACTTTGTTCGTGTGGCTGATTTTGAAAGTGTAATCCTCTCAATACATTTTTGGAAGATTTAGAAATATTGTCTTGAACAAAATTTGTGTTAAAGCCTTTTTTGCTGAGGCTTTGCTGATTAAATGCCTCAAAAAAATAACCTCTATCATCATGAAAAACTCTTGGTTTTATTATTAGTAAACCATTGATATTGACTTTTTCAATTTCCATGCTTTATTAATTAAAAATTTGGTACCATTTTTTTTTATCACTCTTACCTTCATCATAATACCCATACCCATACCCGTAACCGTATCCATACCCATACCCATAGCCATGACTTCTTTTTGATGAGTCAACTCCATTGAGAATGACTGACAGATTCTTAATGTTGTTTTCTTTTATTAATCGATCAATGCTGTGTACAAAATGTTTCTTTGAATACTCGGATCTAAAAATATATAATGGATAATCAGCTTTTCGGAGAGCTTCAATCCCATCTGTAACCAATCCAACTGGTGGGTTATCTATGATAATTAAGTCATAATTTTCCTTTAATTCATCTAATATTTCATCTAATTTTTTATTAATAATTAGTTCAGAAGGGTTAGGTGGAACGGGTCCTGCTGTTATAAAATATAGATTTTCTTGTTTACTCTGATGGATACAATTTTCTAATTTGTCTTTTCCAATTAATAAGGTGCTCATTCCTTTATGATTTTCTACATCAAAACCTTTATGGATTTTTGGTTTTCTCATATCAAGATCAAGAATAATCACCCTTTTGCCACTCAATGCGATAATGCCTCCTAGGTTTATTGCAATGAATGTTTTCCCCTCTCCTGAAACGGTTGAGGTTACAGCCATTATTTTTGCTCCTCCTGATTGAGTTAAAAACTGCAGATTAGTTCTTATGGAACGAAAAGATTCTGCAATTAATGATTTAGGATTTTTATTGACAATTAGCTGAGATACTGGAATGTCTTTTTTGTATTTCGGAATGATTCCGAGAATACTAATATTAGATGCTGAATGTTTAACGATTTCATTAACTGAAGTAATGTCGTTATGTTGTAAATATTTCACTACTACTACAAGTAAACTTAAGAGAATTCCAATTACTAAAAAACTAAGGAAGACTATGTTTTTGTTAGGTGAAACGGGTGTAGTTGGTACGTTTGGCGAACTCAGGGTATTTATGTTAGAGACATAACCTTCTTGAGAAATCAAATATTCTGTTTTTTTCTCAATTAGCAAGGTGTAAAATCGCTCATTAATATCATACGTTTTTTTTCTTCTTACAAGTTCGACTTCTTGGTCGGGAACATTGAAATAATCAGTTTTTAGATCGTTGATTCTTTCCTGTAAATTTCTATACCTGCTTTCTAACTTATCTAAAAGAGCATCCAGACTTTTAAGTATTAATTTTTTCTGAATTTCAATTTGAAACTCAATCTCTTCAACAAGTGCACTTCCCGGTTGATTAGAGTATAATTTATTTTGCTTTTTGATTAATAGTTCATTTAGTCCTTCAACCAACTGAGTGATACCTCCTACAAAGGAGCTTCCAACAAGAATTGGTAATAATTCATAAACGTCAATTTTTTCTCCCTCAACATCTAGTTCATCTTTAATTTCTTTTAATAAGGTAATTTGAAGCCCTAATTCTATCTCAGACTCATCAAGTTGATTTAACCGTTCTATTACAACATTACTATACTCTCCAATATCTGATAGATTATTGTTTCTCTTAAAGGTTTGAATGTCTTTTTCTGCTTGTTTTTGACCTTCATAAACAGTTTCTATCTGCTTATCTAAAAATTGGACAATCTGTCGAGCCCCTTGTTTCTTTCTTTCTTCGTTGAAAATAATAAATTCTTGAACTATTTTTTCAACTATTTCTTTTGATTTTAATCTATTATTATCGCTATAAGTTATTTGAATCGTTTTAGCACTTGGGTTTATAATAGTAATTCCTAGATTTGATTGAATCTTTTCAGTAAGAGATATTAAGCTGTTAACTATAAAGTAATAGCTAAGGGGTTTTACTGACTCAACATTTTCTTTTATTTGCTCAAAATTTAAAATATTTAATTGAATTTTAGCAAATGGCAAATCTATAATACGACCAAATCTGATTTCTTTTTGATGACCTTCAGTTTGGCCCCATGATATTATACCCTCTTTCCTGTTTTTGAATTCAATAGAGATATGAATAGGCCTTTCTATACTATCCTTACTAATTAAGTTAACCTCAAAAGGAGCGCTTTTGTAGAGTTCATTATCTAAGAATTGGCCTTGACTGTAATAACTAATTTCAAGTGGTAAATTCTTAATGGCATTCTGAGCAATTAAATTTGATCGGAGTAATTCAATCTCTGAAGAAATATCGCCGGTCTCGTAATAATCTTCGAC
>CAYPJC010000023.1:12276-13752 GCA_964410855.1 uncultured Flavobacteriales bacterium
TGTTTGATTTCTCAATTTGAATTGTTGTGCTAGCGGTGAAGGTTGGGGCAGTATAGCGTATGTATAAAAAACTGCCTAAAAAAGAAAGACCTATAGTTAGTAATACCCATAAGATGTTTTTCTTTAAAATATAAAAGAAAAGTCCAAGATCAAATTCAGTATTGAAGTTGCTTAGCTTTTCTTGATAACGGTTAAGGTTATCAATTTCGTTATTTTCTAGTGGATTATCCAAAATCGAATCTTAAAGTCTATCTAATACGATATACAGAGTAAGGAAACTAGTAATGAGAGCTATTAAAGGTGCTACTTCTCCTATGACTTGATTTACCGTAGCACCCACTGGCTCAATGTAAATGATGTCATTTGCTTGTAAAATAATATTAGCTTGACTAACATTATCAATTTTTGAAAGATCTATTTTATAAACTTGAGGGTCACTTAAATCTCCTCGTATTAATTTTATTCGGTTCGAGCGTCCATCCTCGGCGATCCCTCCTGCTAAAGCAAGAGCTTCTAAAAGTTTAATGTTGTTATTCTCTAAAGTTATTACTCTGCCACTTCCGCCATCGCCAGGAAAAATGGTAACCCTCCGGTTACTTACATTCAATAAAATAAATGGGTCAATAAAAGTTTCTTCATATTTATCTTCTAAAAAATATTCTGCCTCACGAACAGTCATGCCGTTAATATTTACCCTATTTATTATCGGAAGATTTACCATGCCATCAAATTCAATAGTATAGGGAAGGCCAGTACTCAATTGTTGGAACTGTTGACCATTGTTTTCACTTGTCACATCAATCAGTTTAAATCCATTGTTTGTAAAAAGGCGAAAACTTATAACATCATTTGGAGCAATAATGTACTCTAAAGTAGTGTCCGCTTGCATTACATCATATTCGTAGTTTTTTGGACTCTTAAACATAATACTTGGGTTTAAAGGCTTACATGAAGCCAAAAAATAACAAATGGTTAAAATTCCTAATATTCTTTTAATCATAGATTCAAGTATAGAATGCGAATTTATCAAATTAAAGCTTGAAACGGACAGAAAACCTAATTCAAAAGATTTTCATATAGAGATTTCATGTCATTTACCAAACGTTTATAATGAAATTGCTCATTCACAAAATCCCACCCTTCTTTTCCCATTTCTAGACGTAATTCATCGTTTTCAACGAGCGCAAGTAATTTTTCCTTAAAAAGGTGCTGATTTTCTAATGGAACTACAAAGGCGGTTTTATTGCATTTTACTACATCGCTAACTCCTCCAACTTTAGTTGTTACAATGGGGTTTCCGGATGCTTGAGCTTCAATCAAACTTACAGGGGTTCCTTCATTTAATGAACTTAAAGCAACTATATCTAAACCTGCATTTACCCAATCAATATCCTTAACCCAAGAAGTGAAATGCACTGTAGCTTTCATTCCATCTTCAAATTCGCCATTTAAGAAATCTAATCCTAAAGAAGCAGT